>JBBSSJ010000085.1:0-16048 GCA_038242095.1 Cytophagales bacterium | reverse complement strand
AGAAAGAAAAAGCCAACGGTACGCCTTACTTTGCCACTAATGGATTTTTGAAATAGCGGTAGACGGTTTTGAAGTAAAAAGAGCCCCGAACGATTTCGTCCGGGGCTCTTTTTATTTTCGCAGCTCCTGAACGAAGCCCATGCACTCCTTAATTTTTCGTTCTACCCAGTCGTAATCATTCGCCGCTAAAATCTCTTTGGGGAAAAGGTGTGAACCCATCCCAACGCAGTAGGCACCCGCATCGAACCATTCCTGAAAGCTGTCCATAGTAGGCTTCACGCCACCCGTCACCATGATTTTGAGATCGGCCATCGGACCGCGCACGGCTTTCAAAAAAGCCGAACCGACTACTTCGCCGGGAAATAACTTCACGACTTCGGCCCCGGCTTGCCGGGCGTTATAGATTTCAGTGAGCGTAGCCACGCCGGGTAGCCAGGGTATTTCGGCCGCCGCACAAGCCCGACCCACGGCGGGATTGAGGACGGGCGCCACTACGAAATCAGCTCCGGCGTAAATAAACTTATTAGCCGACTCGTCATCGTAAATCGTACCTATCCCCAGCGCCAGATCGGGCAATTGGTCGTGGACGTAAGCCGCCAACTTCTCGAAAGTTGCAAGCGCATTGCCACCCCGGTTGGTGAATTCAAACACCCGTAATCCGGCCCGGTACGTGGCTTTGAGTACTTCGATCGCCACCTTGGCATCGTCGTGGTAAAATAGCGGCAAAACGCCGCCCTCGTGCAGAGCGTTTAGGACAGTTTCTTTTTCGAGACGAGCCATTGGTTTCGGTTGAAAGTTGAAAATGGGAGGAAAGGTTGAAAGGGGGAGGGTAGAAGGTCCAAAGGGGCAAAGTGAAATTATGATATTTGGCAGAGTAGAGAGAACTAGGGATAGAATTTGCTCTCGTTGGCCGTTGGCCGTTGGCCGTTGGCCGTTGGCCGTTGGCCGTTAACTTTTAACCCTTCTCCCGTTAAACCTATCTTTTTATTCTTCCCGACGTCTCCCCCAGTCGGATGTCTTCTACTTCGGCTTCGGTGCTGACGAGGGCGTCGCCTTCGATGGTGTGCTTGAGGGCCGAGGCGGCTACGCCGAATTCGAGCGCCTTTTGTTCGTCGTTGAAGCGCAGTAGCCCGTGGATGAGTCCGGCGATAAAAGCATCGCCACCGCCCACGCGATCCACGATGGGGTTGATCTCGACATCGGCAGTTTCCAGCATTTCCTGACCATTCCACAGATAAGCCCGCAAGTGGTTGTGGCTGGCGCTATGGGAAGTGCGATGCGTGTCGACCACCCGACTGACCTGCGGAAATGCCGCTTGTAATTTCACGCAGGCATCCTGAAAATCGGTACATTCGATGCCGTATATTTCTCTTACGTTGATGGGGTTGGCAATCACGATATCGGTTCCGGCGGTGAGCTCGGGTATTACGTCGGCGGGTGTCTTGCCGTACTTCCAGAGATTAGAGCGGTAAAAAATGTCGCCCGAGACGGTCATTCCTTTGCGCCGCGCGGCTTGGATGGCTTGCAAACAAACGTCGGCGGCTTCCTGTGACAGCGCGGGCGTAATGCCTGCCCAGTGAAACCATTTGGCTTCCTGAAATATTGCGTCCCAATCGAAAGCCGCCGGGTCGCAGGTCGCAAACGACGAACCTGCGCGGTCGTACACGATTTGGCTGCCACGCAGGGCAGCCCCCGTTTCGAGGTAGTAGACCGCCATACGCGGTCCACCGTACTGAATGTGCGAAATGTCTACGCCGTGAAAGCGCAGGTATTGGGCCGCCGCCCGGCCAATAGGTGAGTCGGGAAAGCGCGTGACATGCGCCGTGCGGTGATCCCAGTAGGCGAGGGCAGACGCTACATTGGCTTCGCCGCCCGCGTAGGTAACATCAAAAGAGCGGGCTTGCTCAAAACGGGAAAAGCCGGGCGTACTCAGCCGAAGCAGTACTTCGCCGAGCGTAACGATATGGGCCATAGAAGGAGCGAAGATTAAAATCCGAAATAGTCTTTGGCGTTGTTGTAGCTGATGTTCTGCACCATATTACCGAGCCAGGGCAGATCGTCGGGTAGTTCGCCGTTTTCTACATCGGTGCCTATGAGGTTGCACAGGATGCGGCGGAAGTACTCATGCCGGGGATAGGACAGAAAACTACGCGAATCAGTGAGCATCCCCACGAAACGACTGAGCAGTCCCATGTTAGAAAGCGTGTTCATTTGCTTCTCCATCCCGTCTTTCTGATCATGGTACCACCAGCCCGAGCCAAACTGAATTTTACCCGCGACACTGCCATCGTTGAAGTCGCCAACCATCGTCGCCATGATCTCGTTATCACCCGAATTGAGGTTGTAAAGTACCGTTTTTGCGAGTTGATTGGTAGAATCGAGTTTGTCCATAAAACGTGACAAAGCCCTTGCCTGGCTAAAATCGCCAATCGAATCCCAGCCCGTGTCGGGGCCGAGTTCGCGAAGCGCGCGGGAATTGTTATTGCGCAAGGCCCCAAGGTGAAATTGTTGCGCCCAATCCTTGGCGTGGTCCATCTTGGCCAATTCGTAAAGTAGCGTCGATTTATAGGCATCAGATGCATCAGAATCCGGCGCTTGACCGGAGAGCGCCAGAGCGGCGGCTTCGCGAGCCGCATCGTGGTCGAACCGGGTGGCGTACATGTGTTCCAGGCCGTGGTCCGACAATCGGCCGCCCATTTTTGCAAAGTATGCGTGGCGTTTGGCCAGTGCTTCGAGCAGATCGTCGTATGAATCGGCCCGGTTAAGGCCCGCTACTTCGCCCAGATTTTCGAGATACGCGCGGTAAGCCGCCGGATCATCGATGAGTAGCATCGACTTATCGGCCCGGAAGGTGGGCAATACCTTTATCCCTAAATCACTATCCTGAATCACCTGGTGATGCTCGAGCGAATCGGCTGGATCGTCGGTGGTACAGATCACCCGCACATTCATTTTCAGCAGCAGATTACGCACGCTGTATTCCGGACTGCGCAGTTTGGCGGAGCATTCTTCGTATATGTCCCGTGCTGAATCCGGATTCAGAATTACATCGATATCAAAGTACCGCAGCAATTCCAAATGCGTCCAGTGATAGAGCGGATTTCGCATGGTGTAAGGTACCGTGGCGGCCCATTGCTCAAATTTCTCCCAGTCCGACGCGTCGCCGGTGCAATAGCGCTCATCGACGCCATTGCTCCGCATTGCCCGCCATTTATAGTGGTCACCGTAGAGCCAGGCCTGCGTCAGATTATCGAACTGATGGTCCTGCGCGATCATATCGGGCGGCAGGTGACAGTGATAATCGATGATCGGCATACCCTTGGCGTAATCGTGGTAAAGCCGCCGGGCGGTTTTATTTCTCAACAAGAAATCCTCATTGATGAAGGTCTTGGTGGTTTTGTGCTGTATTGAATTCATATGTAAAAGGTTAACGGCTAACGGTAAACGGTATTTTTTTGACTTACTTGACTTAATAGAATCGATTAGTAAAGATCCGTTACCCGTTGACCTTTGGCCGTTTGCCCTAGCTAAAACTCCTTTCAATTCCCATCGCCAGTCCCCTCAATTCGGCGAGGCCGCGGAGGCGGCCTACGGCAGTGTAGCCGGGATTGGTGCGTTTGGTAGCGTCGAGGTCATCGAGCATGCGGTGGCCGTGGTCGGGGCGATAGGGCAATCTTAGGTCCGGCCGGCGGGCTTGATTACGCTTTTTTTGTTCTTGTAAAAGTGCCTTCATAACGCCGTACATATCCACGTCCCCATCCAGATGGTCGGCTTCGTAAAAACTGCCGTCGGCCTCACGCCGGGTGGCGCGCAAATGCACAAAATGAATGCGGTCGCCCAGTCGCTCCACCATGCCTACCAGGTCGTTATCCGGCCTCACGCCGTACGAACCCGTGCAAAAGCAGAGTCCATTGGCACTAATATCGCAACTTTTCAGTAATTGACGCGCGTCTTGCTCGGTACTCACCACGCGCGGCAGACCCAAAATCGGGTAGGGCGGATCGTCGGGGTGGATGGCGAGACGTACGCCTGCTTCCTGCGCAACGGGGGCTATTTCCTGAATAAATTGGTACAGATTGGCGCGCAATTCGGCGTCGCCTACGTGGTCGTAGGTAGACAGTACCTCCCGAAATTCCTCAATGGAGAAACTTTCTTCCGAACCGGGTAAGCCCGCAATGACATTACGCGTCAGGCGGTGGATGCGCTCATCGTCAGCGTTATCGAGCCAGGCTTTGGCCTGCGCTAGCTGACTCTCTGAATAGTGGGCTGCCGCACTTTTTCTTTGCAAAATATGGAGGTCAAAAGCCGCAAATTGCGTGGCGTCGAAGCGCAGGCCCGTGGAGCCGTCAGGCATGGGGGAATCAAGATCGGTGCGGGTCCAGTCCAGCACGGGCATAAAGTTATAACAGACGGTGTCGATGCCGCTTTTGCCCAGATTATGGATCGACTCCTTATAATGCTCGATGTACGTTTTGAAATTCCTGGTGCGGGTTTTAATCGCCTCATGTACCGGGATGCTTTCCACTACCGACCACGTTAGGCCCGCCGCCTCAATCTCGGTTTTGCGCTGTTTGATTTCTTCCGCGCTCCATACCACGCCATTAGCCAGGTGGTGCAGGGCTGTTACAACGCCCGTGGCGCCGGCCTGCCGCACATCCGATAATGAAACCGGGTCATTCGGTCCGAACCACCGCCATGTTTCTTCTAATGCCATATTGTTTTGAGGGGGTGAACGGTGAAAAGGTTAACGGTTAAAAGGACAGGCAAGATAATACGTGGTAGCTCGCGACCATAACGCGTGCTCAAAAGTACTTAGAAGTATAATGACACGAATCAAAAACAGGTTAGAGAAAGCCATGAGCCGTTCACCGTTCACCCCTTAACCCATAAGCAGCACTTCGCCTAAAAAATAAAGTACCATTACGCTACCAGACGATTTTCCGGTACCCTTTCCCTTAAAACCTTTAAAGCACGGCCCATTTGGGTTTCGACCGTTTTGATGGAAATTTTTAGCTGCTCGGCGATTTCGCGGTAGCGGAGGCCCTGCTCGCGGCTCATCCTGAATATGAGCTGGCACTGCCGCGGCAAGTCGTTGATGTGTCCTTCGACGCGGTCGAAGAACTCATTGAAGAGCACCTCCTCTGCGGGGGTATGGTGGTCGGCGTAGGCGGGGTTCCACTGAATGCTTTCGAGTGTTTCGCGCTTGCGTACCCGGTGCAATTTAAGTTTGAGATAGTCGAGTGACTGGTTGCGCACCGAGCGGTAGATGTAGGCTTCAAAAGAGGTATGTACCTCGATTTGCTCACGGTTCTTCCAAAGTTTCACGAATACGTCCGAAACTACTTCCTCAGCCACCTCGCGAAACACGACGACCCGCATAGAGTAGGTGCAGAGCGTATAATAGTAACAGTTGAAAAGATCACGGTAGGCGATATAATCGCCATCGTGCACCACCTTTTTAAAAAGTACTTCCAGTTTTCCGGGACAAACGCGCGGCTTAGCGCTCGTTTGGGTTAGCAGCGTAGTATTTAACATGATGGGCAGGATTGGTAATTGCGTTATTCTAGGAAAAGATTTCAGCATTCGGCGATATGAATCATCCATCTTATGGGAAGTTTAAGGAATATATCTCCGAAACGATAAGTTTTATCTTGAAAAAGGTCAATATTTCTCCGCAACCGTTCCCGGTACCGTTCCCGAAAATTCACTATTTTCCCGGAATCCTGCTTTTATTTGTAATTTCGATTGGACAAGAGACTTATTTTTTCCAAACATTCAGTTTGACAAAATTGAATTATTTAAAGAATAGCTAATAAAACCATGGCGAAAACTTCCGTTACGATCAAAGAGATTGCCCGACAACTGGGCATTTCAAAATCGACCGTTTCCAGGGCGCTGCGCGATAGTTCTGAGATCAGCGGGGACACGAAGGAACGAGTCATTGCGCTGGCTCGAGCGCTCAACTATTCGCCTAATCCTATTGCCCTCAGTCTTTTGAAAAATCAAACTCAGACGATTGGCGTCATCGTACCTGCCATTGATAATGCCTTCTTTTCAATGGCTATCGGTGGGGTCGAGGATGTAGCCTATCAGCGGGGTTACCACGTGATGATTTATCAGAGCCACGAATCTTACGAGCGCGAGCAGATTGCGGCCCGCCATATCGCCGACCGCCGCGCCGACGGGCTTATCGTTTCGGTCGCCAGCCATTCGCTGCAATACGACCATTTCACCGAATTGCAGAGCCGTGGCATCCCGATCGTGTTTTTTGACCGGATCAGCAGCGTCGTTGAGACGCACAAAGTAATTGTTGATGATTACGCAGGCGCTTTCTCGGGTACCGAGCATCTTATCGAGCAGGGTTGCCGGCGCATTGCGCACATATCGGGGCCTATGAGCCTGACGATCAGCCGAAACCGCTTTCGTGGCTACCGCGACGCGCTCGAAAAGCATAAGCTGCCTTTCAAAGAAGAATGGGTGGTTGCGGCGGAGTTTGCCCAGCAAGACGGTATAGACCGCGCCTACCAGTTGATGGCGCTGCGCGAGCGCCCCGACGCGATTTTTGCCGCCAGCGACCGAATCGCCATGGGCGTACACTGGGCGTTGCGGCAACTTGGCTATCGCATGCCCGAAGATGTAGCGCTGCTGGGCTTTTCTGATTTGGGAATTTCGATATTACTCGACCCGCCCCTGAGCTCGGTGGCGCAGCCTTCTTTCGAGATGGGGCGGCAGGCGGCGGAGTTGTTGCTCGAACTCATTGAAAGCAAAAACACCCCGGTCGCTTACGAAACCAGGGTGCTCGGTACCAAATTGCTCGTACGGGGTTCAAGCCGGAAAATCAGCGCTCCAGCCGCTCCAACTTCCGCTGAAACTCCCGAAGAATCTTGTCCTTCATAGCGACTTTGCGCTTTTGAATGTTGAGCCTGCCGCGCAGCCGCTTGTCTTCTTCCTCGTCGCCCGTCAGACTGCGCTCCACGTCGAGCGTCGCCATTTCGAGGTCGTTGCGCTCGCGACCGACGAGCCACTCCATTTCTCTGATTTGGGTGCGGAACTGCTCCTCTTCGCTTTTCATTTCGAAGGCCGGGTACTTCCGGCTAATCACGCGGGCCAGGTAGCTGAGCTCGAATATTTTATCACAAGTCGAACGGAAACGGTCAGCCAGTTCGCGGTCCGACTGTTTGTAGGGAATCCTGATTTCCTTCCATTTGCTTAATAATACCTTGGCGTTTTCGGCGGCAGTAACGATATCATCGTTTTTGAGCGTGTGTTCGGCCTGCTCCATCAGCTTTTGCTGTTCCAGCGTCCGTGGGTCCACGCGTACCGTGGGTTGGATGCCTTTGGCAACATTGTATTTGTCGTAAAAGAGTTTCAGGAAATGCCGATAGGCCTTGTTGATCTTAAAAAACTTTTTGGGTGGTAGTTCGCCGATCGCATTCCAGGCATTGCGAATGTCACGGGTTTTCTTGTAGGCTTCGTCCAAGTCCTTGCTCCAGGATAGCTGCTTGACTTGCTTGATGAGTGCTTCGTATTGATCGACACGCGCCTGCGTAACTTGGTTCAGCGCGGCAAAATGCTCGCGGCGGCGATGAAAAAAATCATCGAGAATAGCCTGAAATTCCTTATCGACCTCCTCCTGTACCTCGTTGTCGATCGGTCCGGTTCTGATCCATTTGGACTTTACCTCCTGTAACTCGTCGGTGGCGGCCTGCCAGTCTTCTATTGCCGCTGCAACGCGGGCATCCTCAATTAAGGCCCGCTTGATTTCCAGGTTCTTGATTTGGTTGACGCGAATTAACCCGGTCAGGTAGTCTTCGGCTTTGTCCAGGCGTTCGAGCAGCGGAATGAAGTCGCCGATCGCGTCGAAGCCAATCAGCTTTCGGCGCAACTGCACAAGTTTGGTAAGGTAAGAGCCCTTGTTTTGGGCTTCCTCGATTTCTGTTTCCAGCGTGTCGACTTTGTTTTGAGCAATCGTAAAGCGATTCTTGAAATAGTCGATTGCTTCCTCCTCCGTCCTTTTTACTTCACCGATTTGCCGGTCTTCACTGCCGAGATATCCATTTAAAAATACTTTGCCATCCTTTACGTAGCCGTATTCTTCCTTATTTTCCATTAGTTGACTTTTATCTGATGTGTGGGGGGTTAAGGATTAAAGAAACCGTCTAAGGATCGGATTCTTCGATAGTATTAAATTTTAAAGTACTGAATTTTGGCGTATTAATCGCGTAAGGTATCTAAAATCCGACTTCAAGTATCCTTTTTAGGGTTAATTAGCGATATTTGCCTGGCACAAAATAACTAAAAAATGAGTAGCGAAACCATTATTTTCTCCATGTCGGGCGTGAGTAAGATCATTCCGCCCAATCGTCATATACTCAAAAATATCTATTTATCCTTCTTCTATGGCGCCAAAATCGGCGTTCTGGGCCTGAACGGCTCCGGTAAATCCACGCTGTTGCGCATCATCGGCGGTATGGACAAGAACTACCAGGGCGAAGTGGTCTTTTCGTCTGGTTACTCGGCCGGAATGCTGGAACAGGAACCCGCCCTCGATCCCACAAAAACCGTGCGCGAAGTGGTGGAGGAAGGAGTGCAGGAAGTGGTCGATCTACTCAAAGAGTTCGATCAAATAAACGAAGCATTCGGTGAACCCGACGCCGATTTCGACAAATTACTCGAACGCCAGGGCGAAGTGCAGGAAAAACTCGACCACGCCGACGCCTGGAATCTGGACAACCGTCTGGAAGTAGCGATGGACGCGTTGCGCTGTCCGCCGGCCGACCAGTCGGTCGCCAATCTGTCGGGTGGTGAAAAACGCCGGGTGGCGCTGTGCCGTCTGTTGCTACAACAGCCCGATGTCCTGCTGCTTGACGAGCCCACCAACCACCTCGACGCCGAGTCGGTGCTTTGGCTGGAGGAACACCTCCGGCAATACAAGGGTACCGTCATTGCCGTAACGCACGACCGTTACTTCCTTGATAACGTAGCGGGCTGGATCCTGGAACTCGACCGCGGCGAAGGCATTCCCTGGAAGGGTAACTATACTTCCTGGCTCGAACAAAAGCAGGCGCGTCTGGCAAAGGAAGAAAAGCAGGAATCCAAGCGGCAGAAGACGCTGCAACGCGAGTTGGAATGGGTCAGAATGGCCCCCAAAGCCCGGCAGGCCAAGTCGAAGGCCCGCCTCGGCTCATATGAAAGGATGCTCGGCGAAGATGCCAAAGAGAAGGAAAACAAGCTGGAACTTTTCATTCCGCCCGGACCGCGTTTGGGCAACAAAGTCATCGAGGCCAGCAATATCATGATGGCCTACGGCGATAAGCTATTGTACGAAGACCTGAACTTCACGCTGCCGCCCGCTGGTATTGTGGGGATTATTGGACCTAACGGCGCGGGTAAAACCACGCTTTTTAAGCTCATCACTGGGCAGGAGCGACCCATGAAAGGCGGCTTTGAAGTAGGCGAAACCGTGCAGTGGGCCTACGTCGATCAGGAACACGACAACCTCGACCCCGACAAGACGGTGTACCAAATTATCTCGGAAGGTAACGAATGGGTCATGCTCGGCGGCAAGCAGGTCAACGCCCGCGCCTACGTCAGTAAGTTCAACTTTGCCGGTTCGGATCAGGAAAAGAAAGTTGGTACTCTGTCGGGTGGTGAGCGCAACCGCGTTCACCTGGCTATGACGTTGAAAGAGGGCGGAAATCTGCTCCTGCTCGATGAGCCAACCAACGACCTGGACATCAACACGCTTCGTGCTCTGGAAGAAGGCCTCGAAAACTTTGCCGGTTGCGCCGTAGTCATCACCCACGACCGCTGGTTCCTCGACCGCGTCGCTACGCACATCCTGGCCTTCGAGGGCGACTCGCAAGCCTACTGGTTCGAAGGGAATTTCTCGGAATACGAAGAAAACCGCAAGAAGCGCCTCGGCGCTGACGCCACACCCAAGCGGATCAAGTACCGGAAGCTGGCGTAATGTGATACAGGCTGGTTAGCCTCCTGCCGTAATGATTAATTTTAGGCGTAAATAAAGACAAAGGCCGTATTGCTACGGCCTTTGTCTTTATAAGGTAAACTGTTTCAGTATATTACCAATCCTCCCGGCATATCATTGATTTAATATTAACCTTGCCTTAATATTCCTGTTTATTTTTGTTGAAAAAGCAACAACATCCTTTTCCCAAAAAAACCATGAAAAAATTCTTTCCAGTTATTCTGCTGCTAACATCGTTGTTAGCACTCACCACCCAGGCGCAGACCGATCCCACCTGGCTTCGCTACCCGAGCATTTCGCCCGACGGCAGCACGATCGTCTTCACCTACAAGGGGGATTTGTGGAAAGTAGCCACCGCAGGCGGAAACGCCACGCCGCTCACATTACACGAGGCGCAGGATTTTATGCCCGTGTGGTCTCGCGATGGCAAGAGCATCGCCTTCGCGTCGGATCGCTACGGGAATTTCGATGTGTTTGTGATGCCCGCTACGGGCGGCGAAGCAAAGCGGCTCACGTACCATTCGGCGGATGAGCTGCCTTATGACTTTACGCCCGATGGTAAGGATATACTATTTGGCGCGGCACGGCAAGACCTGGCGACCAACCGGCAATTTCCGACGGGTTCACAGCCCGAGCTGTACAAAGTCGCCGTCAAAGGCGGACGCGTGGATCAGGTATTCAGCACCCCCGCCGAGGATGTGAAGTACAGCCAGGACGGCAGCAAAATGGTGTATCATGATAAGAAAGGTGGTGAAAATGCCTGGCGCAAACACCATACTTCTTCCATCGCGCGGGATATTTGGGTGTACGATGCTAAGTCGGGCAAGCATACCAAGCTGACGACTTTTGCCGGGGAAGACCGCAACCCGATCCTGAGCGATGATGGTAAGGCCGTTACCTTCCTGAGCGAGCGGCAGGGGTCATTCAACGTCCACCGCTTTGCGCTGGACACCCCGGAAAAAGTGGAGGCTTTGACTTCCTTCAAAAAGCACCCCATCCGATTCCTCAGTCGTGCCAACGACGGCACGTTGTGTTTCAGTTACGATGGCGAGCTTTATACTTTGAAATCTGGGGCCAAGCCGCAGAAAGTTAATGTGCAAATCGCGTCCGACGCCCGACACAACAACGAAAAGGTCATGGCCGTAAGCAGTGACGCGAAAGGCATGGCGGTGTCGCCCAACGGCAAGGAAGTGGCGTTCATCTACCGCGGCGAAGTATTCGTGACCGCCGTGGAAGGCGGCATGACCAAGCGCATCACCCACACGCCCGAGCAGGAGCAGGAAGTGAGTTTTTCACCCGATGGCAAGGCGCTAATTTACGCTTCCGAGCGCGGCGATAGCTGGAACATCTACGAATCCCGCATCGACCGCAAGGAGGAACCCTACTTCTATGCCTCCACGGTCTTGAAGGAGAAGCCGCTCATCGACAACAAAAATGAAAACTACCAGCCCGTGTACTCGCCTGATGGTAAGGAGGTCGCCTACATCGAGGACCGCATGACGCTGAAAGTTTACAACATCGCCAGCAAGAAGAGCCGCACATTGCTGACCAATCAAGAGCTTTTCTCGATGCGCGATAACGACCAGTATTTCCAATGGTCTCCCGACGGCAAGTGGATCGCATTCGATTACAGCGTCCCCGGCATCGCCAGCGGTGAAATCGGTCTGATCGCTTCCGATGGGAAGGGCAAAGTCGTAAACATTACCCAAAATGGCTTTCAGGATTACAAGCCCAAATGGGTGCAGGGCGGTAAAGAAATTCTGTGGTTCAGCACCCGCGATGGCTTGCGCAGTCAGGCACAGAGCGGCGGCGGACAGGCGGATGTGTACGCCATGTTCCTGACCCAAAAGGCGTTCGACGACTTCAATATGAGCAAGGAAGAAGCAACGCTGGCCAAAGACATTGAGAAAGCCGCCAAGGGCGATTCGACCAAAAAAGATTCTACCGACAAGAAGAAAATGCCCAAAGACACGACGGTCGTTATCGAGTGGGACGGGCTGGACATGCGCAAGGCCAAGCTGACGATCCACTCATCGAACCTGGGCGACGCGCTGCTGAGCAAGGACGGCGAGACGCTGTATTACCTTGCAAAGTTCGAGAAAGGCTACAACCTGTGGAGTACCAATCTGCGCAACAAGGAAACTAAGCAGGTACTGGTCATGAATTCGGGCAGCGGCACAATGGGTTGGGACAAGGAACAAAATAATATTTTCCTGAATGCCGACGGCAAGATCATGAAGATCGATGTTGAAAAAGCCAAGCAGGAAACCATCAAAATTGACGGCGAGATGATGGTCGATTTGGCCGCCGAGCGGCAATTTATGTTCGACCACGTGTGGCGGCGCACCAAGGAAACGTTTTATACGGCCAGTATGCACGGCGTGGACTGGGACAGCTACCGTCCCGCCTACGAGAAGTACCTGCCTTCCATCGGCACCAACTTTGAGTTTGCCGAGATGCTGAGCGAACTGCTGGGCGAACTCAATGTCTCCCACAGCGGTGCGCGTTATACCGACTCCCAACCCACTGACGACGCCACGGCGGCGCTGGGAGCGTTTTACGATTACAACTACACCGGCAACGGCATCCGCATTACGGAAGTCGTCAAGGGCGGACCGCTCGATAAGGCCGGTTTCGACGTGAAGCCCGGTACGATCATTGAAGCCATCGACGGCACAACCATCGCATCCGACCGTGACCTGGCGCAGTACCTCAACCGCAAGGCCGACCAGAATATGCTGCTCACGCTGGTAGAAAACGGTAAAAGCCGCAGCATCGTGGTGAAGCCCATCAAGCCTTCGGAGGAAAGCCGTTTGCTGTACACCCGCTGGGTGAAGCGCAACCAGGAAGAAGTCGAAAAAATGAGCAGCGGTACCCTGGGCTACGTCCACATTCCGGGCATGAACGACGGGGCTTATCGCACGACCTACGAGGAAATCATGGGCAAGTACGCGGGCAAAAAAGGCATCGTGATCGACACCCGCTTCAACGGCGGTGGTGACTTGGTGGCCGACCTGGCGATGTTCCTAAGCGGCAAGAAGTTCATGGACTACACCACCGACACCCGCTCCAACGGCTACGAACCCAATTTCCGCTGGACCAAGCCCAGCGTGTCGCTGGCCAACGAAGCCAACTACTCCGACGGCCACTGCTACGCCTTTATGGTGCAGGACCAGAAGATCAATAAGCTCATCGGTCAACCCGTCCCCGGCACCTGCACCTTCGCGGGTTGGGAGGCTTTACAGGACAACACCATCCGCTGGGGCGTGCCGCCGCTGGGCGTGAAAGCCATGAACGGCCAGTACCTTGAAAATTCCCAAACCGAACCCGACGTGAAAGTATGGAACGCCTACGAAGACGTGTCGAAAGGCAAGGACGCCCAGTTGGAGAAGGCGGTGGAGGTGTTGATGGCGGAGGTGAAGTAAAATTTGGGTTAACGGTTAACGGTAAAATGGCGTAGGGGCGAACCTGTGTGTTCGCCCAATAGTGAACTGAGCTTGAAACTTTATCGTGATGAAAAACGCCAAAAACTGGAAAGGGCTGCTTTACGGAATCACTTACGGACTCCTAGCCCGTGGCTTGTTTGGCCTAGAAAATGATTATTTAGCAAATTACATCCAGGCTGGCGAGCTAATGACGAAAGCCTTTTTGTTTTTGGTACCTTTCGTAATCGGACTAATTACCGCTTATTTTAACGATGCCATCGAGCAACCAAGTAAAATTGTTGCTCTTATCACGCCCTTGTTCTCTATTTTTGGATTTGTGGGAATATCGGTATTCGTTGGTTGGGAAGGCTTTATCTGTGCCTTGATGGCATTACCCATTTTTGTCTTCATGGCTATGTTGGGAGCGTTTTCAGGAGTGGTTTTATTCAAGAGAAACCGCAATAAGAGCTTAGTTTCTGTTCTGTTGGTTTTACCATTCCTCGTTGCCCCAATCGAAAATCAATTCCAACTCAGCGAGAAAATATTTTTTGAACACACCTCGATCACCATCGACGCCACGGAGGAGGTAGTTTGGCAGAACCTAACCCGCGTCCGGCCCATTTCCGAGAGCGAAAACCAGCCATCGCTCTTTCAATTCATGGGCTTTCCCAGGCCGTTAGAGGCTGAGCTTGATACCGTGGCGGTGGGTGGCGTGAGGAAAGCCATCTTCGACCGGGGGCTTTTCTTCACCGAAACTGTCACCCAAATGCAGCCGCTGCAAACGCTGGCCTTCCACATCGAGGCGGACCCCAATTCCATCCCGCCCGCCGCGCTGGACGAACACGTGATGGTAGGAGGGAAGTACTTTGATGTCTTGGAAGGAAAATACGAAATCGAAAAGCTGAACGACGGTACCATTCTTTTGCACCTCAGTTCGCAGTTCCGGCTCTCGACCCGGTTTAATTTTTACAGCGGTTTTTGGAGCAAACTCATCATGCGGGATATTCAGGAGAATATACTAGATATAATCAAAGAAAGGTGTGAAGGGAGTTAAAAGGCGCGGGCGATTACAGAAACTGGAATCGCCCGCGCCTTTTAACTCTGGTTTGCGTTTGAAACGGGGACGCCTAGTCGCGAACCTAATGAAAGGTGCATTTACAACCCACACCATACCTTAATTCCTCGGTGGCTTACCACCCGTCAACAATCCCTGCATTCGCTCCAGCGTCTTTTTCTCACCGCAGAGCGAAAGGAAGGCTTCCCGTTCCAGATCCAGTAAGTACTTCTCCGATACCTGTTGCGGCTGGCTGAGGTCGCCGCCGCAGATGACGTAAGCCAGCTTGTTGGCCAGCAGCGCGTCGTGGTCGCTGATGTAATTGGCGAGGCGCATTTGGGAGATGCCCGCCATGAACAGCGCGATGCCCGTTTTGCCCTGTACCTTGATGTCGTTTCGCGCTTTGGGTTGCGTGTAGCCATTATCGGCCAGGTCGATGGCGGCCTGCTTGGCTTCGGCGATCAGGCGGCTACGGTTGAGGACGATTTGATCTTTCTCCTGAAAATAATTCATCTCAAAACCTTCCTGCGCCGAGCTTGACACCTTGGCTTGCGCGATATTCATGAACGCTTTTTCCAGAATATTCAACTCCGTATCGCCGGGTTGGTACATGTCAGAACAGCGCAGCGCCATTTCCTTAGTACCGCCGCCGCCGGGAATCAGGCCGACGCCCAACTCGACCAAGCCAATGTAGGTTTCGGCGTGGGCCACTACTTTGTCGGCGTGGAGGTTAAGCTCGCAACCGCCGCCCAGTGTGAGTGTATGCGGGGCCGTCACGACCGGAATTGAAGAGTAGCGGGCGCGCAGAATGGTTTGCTGGAATTGCCCGATGATTAGGTTGATTTCATCAAACTCCTGCTCCATGGCGTACATGAACAGCATGGCAAGATTGGCGCCCGCCGAGAACGCCTCGGTGGATTCGTTGCCGATCACCAGTCCGCGAAAATCCTTTTCGGCCAGGCTGATACTTTTCTGCACCCCTTCGATTACCTCCGCGCCGAAAGTGTTCATCTTGGAATGAAATTCCAGATTGACAATGCCGTCGCCCAGGTCATAGAGCGTCGAACCGGCGTTTTTCCAGACCACCTGGTCGGAAAGGTTTTTGAGGATAATAAAGCTATCCTGACCTGGAATGACTTTGTACGACTTCATGGGAATGTCGTAATAGTGCCGACGGCCGTTTTGGACTTTGTAAAAAGTCTCGTGGCCCGCTTCCAGCATCTCGTATACCCAGGCGGCGGGCTTCTTGTCCATTTCCTCCATCATGCCCAGCATCTTGCGGACCCCTATGGCATCCCAAGTCTCGAAAAGCCCCATTTGCCAGCCGAAGCCGGAACTGATGGCCTGGTCGATGCGGTAGAGCTCGTCCGAGATTTCGGGAATGCGATTCGTGGCGTAGCGGAAACTGTCGGCGAAGGTCTTTCTGTAAAACTCTCCGGCTTCATCTTTCCCGGCGAGCAAAACGCCGAAGCGCTTAGACAGATCGTCGATGGCTTTGGTCCCGTCCAGAGTTTGAAACTTCACTTTCTCGGAAGGGCGGTAATCTTTCGTCTTAAAATCCAGGGCTAGAATGACGGATTT
>JBBSSJ010000084.1:0-16121 GCA_038242095.1 Cytophagales bacterium | reverse complement strand
CCTCGAAGTTTGAAAGCAGTTTTCTAAAACGACTCTCATCATATCCAGTCACAGAACGCCACTTTCTTTCCGTTGTTAAACTCGTAGTTGAAATATTCATAGCACCAAAAATACATTTATATTCCTATTGCAACAAGTCTTTTTATAAATGCTGTACAAATGATCCACCGTTTTTGAAATTTCGGAGTCAAGTCCAACGATTATATGAGTTATATCATCAATATTGAATTCAAGGTTTGGATAACCTTTCACCTTAGCACTTTCAAGGGCCTTCTCCGCATTGGATCGTACCGAAAAAAAATAGTTTCGTACAGTATTTCCTGATTCCGCATATTCGTGTTCGTGAATTATTTTGGCATCCATAGGTACAAATCTCCATTCTCTTTCATCCATAAATTTATCACCTTCTTCTCCAAAGACATGGTGCCTAAATCCTAATAATTTAGAGTACAGAGCAATTTTTGGAAATATATTCCCTTTATTATCAATCAGCAAATTAGTCTCTCTATTCATAGGTGTCGGCTCCATGTACTTCTCATGCTGATTGTACGAATTTTCAGGATCTGTAACCTTCAACGAGAGAAGTATATCCCTATCTATACCAGCATCCAGTGTTTTTGCCAGTTCACTTCCTGGAATTATATACATCAGAGGATGTAATTTATTGCGAATCGCCCAATTCTTGCTCATTCCAATTGCATAACCAATTTTCTGCCGTGGGTCGTATACAGTAGGTGAGGGAGTTCCATACTTCTCTAAATGCCTATTTATCAAGTTTATTGGAATATCACAAAAGCTCACCATAGGAATATGTAGATAATGTCTTTCTCCATAATGGGGCGCACTTTGATAGTATTCCGAATTATTCAGAGCCTCGTTATTATAATCTACGCTGCCTTTGGCAACAGTGTGTATATGATATTCTTTATTGTAAGCAACCCTAAATCCATTTTCTAAAATTCCACAAATGGCGTCCATCCCACCTTTTGTATAATGAAATAGGGAGTTAGAACTAAGCGGCATTTATATAAAATAAAATGTGATTTTTTTTAAAAATTTAGTATTAATTCCCGATCACTCTGGCACAAAAGTCAAATAGCTAAACGTCGATTCGTCGAACATTTCCTGGGCCATGCCTTGGAGTAGCTCGGGCGTGACGTCTTTGATCTCGCCAAAGATTTCGGGTAGCGTGTCGACGCGGCCGGTGTCGAGCAGGCTCTTGGCCATCATGAGCATGAAGCTCAGGTTGCTCTCTTCCGACATCGCCAGTTGGCCCATGAGCTGCACCTTGGTGTGGTGCATTTGGGTAGCGGTGAGGGGCTGCTCGCGCAGTCGCTTCAATTCTTTGTGAATCAGGCTGATGCTGCGATCGAGTTGGCGGGGTTCGGTACCGAAGAAAATGCCGAGGTAACCCGTGTCGAGGTAGGACGTGTACCCGGCCTCGATGGAATAGACGAAGCCGTAGCGCTCGCGGAGTGCCATGTTGAAGCGGGAGTTCATGCCCGGTCCACCCAATAGGTTGACCAGCATGAAAAACGGCAGCCGGCGTTCGTCGGTAAGGGCGTAGGCCGGGCGGCCCATCGCGCACTGCGCCTGCGTGAGCGAGCGTTCCATTTGCTGCCGCACGGGGGCGTAAAAAGTAGGCGCCGTCCGTTGCCGGGTCGTTTTGCGAAAAGGTACGTCGCTGAGGTACTTTTCGGCCAGCCGCACGACCTTTTCAAAGGATAGGCGGCTCACCGACGAGACAATGATGCGCTCGGTGTCGAGGTGCTCCAGAATGAACGCACGGAGGTCTTCGGCGGTGAAACGTTTGACGGTTTCCTGGGTACCCAAAATGTTGTAGCCCAGCGAGTGGCCGGGAAAAACGAGCGTGTCGAAATCGTCCTGAATAGCATCTTCGGGTGAATCGTAGTACATCGACATTTCTTCCAAAATCACGTTGCGCTCGCGTTCGAGCTGCTTTTGGGGGAAGACGGAGTGAAACGAAATATCGACTAATAATTCCAGCGCCTTGTCGAAATGCTCGTTGAGCACCGAGGCGTGAAAACACATTTTTTCCTTGGTGGTGTAGGCGTTGAGCTCGCCGCCCACGATTTCAAGGCGGTTGATGATATGGTGCGAGCGCCGCTTAATGGTACCTTTGAACGCCATGTGCTCCCAAAAATGCGCCAGGCCCTGCTGCTCAGGCGTTTCGTCGCGACTGCCGATGTCGAGCATGATACCACAATGGGCGATTTGGGTATGGGCGACCTGCTTGTGCGCGATGCGGATGCCGTTGGGGAGGGTGTGGACTTGGTATTCCTGGTCGACTGCGGGCAAAACCGCCGGGGTGGAAAGTCGTTTGCGGGTGTTGTTTTCGATCATGATTCTTAAACACAAAAACCACCGCGATAATTTTCGGTAGTGCCGACAAAATTACGGATTTTTGCGGGATAGCCCTTCTGCCATGATCCCTAGCCGTATTCTCGTTATTCAGACCGCCTTTTTGGGGGACGCCATCCTGGCGACCTCCGTTTTGGAGAGTCTGCACGCCGCCTTTCCCGCCGCGCGACTCGATTTTCTGGTACGGCAGGGCCACGAAAGCCCGTTCGATGGCCACCCGTTCTTACATCGGATATTAGTTTGGAATAAAAAAAAAGACCGCTACCATAACCTGTGGCGACTCCTGCGCAACATCCGGGCGCAGCGCTACGACCAGGTTATCACGTTACAGCGCTTCGTTTCCACGGGTTTCCTGACCGCCTTTTCGGGCGCGAAACAGCGCATCGGTTTTGACAAGAATCCATTTGCTTTTGCCTTTACAAAAACAAAATCGCACGTACTCGAACGAAGTACCCACGAAATCGAGCGCAACTTCTCGCTGATCCAGGATGAGGTAGGTGGAACCGTAAAAAAGCCGCGACTGTATCCATCCGAATCTCAGTACGAAGCCGTGAAGAAGTACCAGAGGGGGGATTACATTTGCCTGGCTCCGGCGTCGGTTTGGTTCACGAAACAATATCCCGCCGAACGTTGGGCGGCGTTACTCGACGTGCTGCCCGCCACGCAACCTATCTATTTGTTGGGTAGCCCGGCGGATGTCGATTTAGGAGAAAAGCTCATCGCGCTAGCAAACCGGAAGCAGGGCATTACGAATCTCTGCGGCCAGCTTTCTTTTTTGGAATCGGCGGCTTTGATGCAAGGCGCGGCGATGAACTACGTCAACGACTCGGCCCCGATGCACATCGCCTCGGCCATGAACGCGCCGGTAACGGCCGTGTACTGCTCCACCGTTCCGGCGTTTGGCTTCGGCCCGCTTTCGGATCAATCTTTTGTGGTAGAAGTTGAAGAAGTATTAGCCTGCCGCCCCTGCGGTCTGCACGGCCATCGGGCTTGCCCGGAGGGTCATTTCCGTTGCGCCCTCGACATCCGCACAGCGCAATTGTTGGCCTTTTTGGAAAAATGATTCTTGTAAAAAATCACCACCCAAACCCAATTCTTTCCCGTTATATTTACCCAAAAAAGCCAACCACCTGAACCGATGAAAAAGCAAACATTTTTACCGCTACTCTGTGGACTACTGCTAAACTTCTCGGCCATCGCGCAAGACCTCACGACCGCCGATGCGGTGCTTGACAAGTACCTGACCGTCGTGGGCGGAAAAGAAAAACTGCGGACCATCCAGGACATGACCATCAGCGCGACGACCGACATCCAGGGCCGCACGATGGAAACGGAGACGAAACTGAAAATGCCCAATAAATTCAAGCAAACCTCCTACATGATGGGCAATGAGGCGGGCGGGACGACCTACGACAGTACGACGCTCACGCGTTCCATGCGCGGCCAAACGACGACGAAGGAAGGGAAAGAAGCGTATCAAGAATTCATACAGAATGTCCCTTTTCCCGAATTGCTTTATGATTCATTGGGTGTGGAGAAGAAATTAGTGGGTACCGAAAAGGTGGATGGGAAAGATGCTTACGACGTAGAATTCACTGCCAACGGCAACACCTGGCATGACTACTTTGATAAGGATTCTGGCTTAAAAGTACGACGTACTGCTACGATGGAATCGGCGCGTGGCAAGCAACAGGCGGAGTTTGATTACGGTGATTGCAAAGCCGTCAATGGCATCAAATTCCCCTTCACCAGCAGCCGGAAATTTGGGCAATTCGAAATGAGCTCCGAAACGCAGTCGATCAAACTCAACAAAGGAATCGATGATAAGCAGTTTAGAATAAAATAATGATGACGGGACCGCCCGTGCGGTCATCATTGAATTAGTAATTTTTAGGATTCTCGTCCTGCCATTCGTTGACGCCGTCGCGGATACGGTTGCGGAATGTTAGCGTATCCGTAGCGTAGGAAGTGGTACCGTCAGCGTTAACGTACTTGTATTTCAGGAACAGCTTCCGATCCTGCAATAATATGGAACGATTGAAGGTACTAGGACCATCGGGCTGCACCTCTACTTTAGAACCTTTTGCTTGACTGACGACGACGTTATTTCCATTCAGCGTGATTTGGAAAGAACCTCTCTGGTCACTTATAAGATTGGTTATCAGAGCATGGGGTGCTACCGTTTTAAGGTTTAATACTTTCACCTCCGGCGAAGGAATGGTCGTATAGTAGTTCGTTGTTTTTATCACCCTGCCCGTCGAGTCTTTCACGGTGGTCACGCCGCCGTGCCAGTAGTTGCCGAAAAGCATGTTTTCGTATTTCAAGCCAATCACGGCGTAGCGCTTATCCGACGCCACGGAGTCGGCATCGGCGGAATTGATATAAAAAGGGAGCACGTACGTAGCATTGAGTGTGGCAGGATCGGCCAGAAAAGTCGCCGAATCGGCCTTGATCGTTACCGTACCAGAGTAAGCGCCTTTCTTGATGATCATCTGGTTATTGCTGGAAATGGTGAAATAGTTGTTCGGCAACATTATCAGTTCTTTCACCGCTGCTACCCCCGCCTTCACGTGGTTCGTACCGTTTTTCATCCTATCCAGAATATCGCTGGTAATCAGTTTGTTGTCCATCGTAAAATTGACCAGCCGATCGCGGGTGTTGTCGCGCACTCCGGCAAGGGCCGCGCCCACTTCGATCGACATGCCTTCTCCCACCACAAACGTACGGACATTGGTTTGGTAGGGAAAGTAAATAGCCGTGTAATCGAAATCTTTGATGTAATCGTCATAGCACGAACTGAGCGTAGCCAGGATCACTAGAGAGAGTATTAGTTTCTTTTTCATATCAAATTGACATAATTTCTTGATTGATAATTTGAACGCTTACTTCCACGCATCCCAGCCTTCGTTCTGCACCAAGCTACTCATCCGCAGAATTTCGTCGTATGGAATAGGCAAGTAGGCCGACTTGTAGGAGCGCGTTTCAACTGGAACGTTCAGGTCGTAAGTAAAGCTGTTATCACCATTTTTGGTAATTCTTGCCATGTGTACAGGCTTATTGAGCGGCTCCAGAGTCGTGGACCAGCGGCGCATATCGTAGAAGCGCTGTCCTTCGAAGCACAGTTCCAGGCGTCTTTCGTTGTGCACGAATTCCGTGAAGGCGGCTTGGCCGGCGCTGGCTACTTCGGTCAGGTACGGATCGGTGGTGAAGCCTTTGGCACCCTCGGGCGTATCGCGGGAACGAAGGTAGCCCATGGCCTCCTTGGCGGATAACCCGTACTTGCTGCCGTCGGGGCCTTCCACCTGGTTAGCGGCCTCGGCGAAGGCCAGTACCATGTGCGCCCAGCGGATGAAGAACTTGGCATGGGGCTGCCGGTTGATGGAGTTGTCGGAGAAATTGAGGCCCATAAATACCATTTTTTTGATGTGGTAGTTGGTGCGGCTATTGACAGTTGGTCCGGCGGCATCTTTACCACCGAGCCAGTTTTCGAACGTGTACATGACGTTGTTCGTGTTGATTTTCACCGCATTGGCGTTGTTGTAGAAAATCGTGCTGTAAAATCTCGGATCGCGGTTGTCGTAGGGCTTGGCGGGATCGTAACCGCTTTTGGGATCGGTGATCGGATAGCCGTTTTTCATCGGAAAGGCATCGACTAACTCCTGCGTAGCTCCTAATGAACCCGTTCCCTGGAAACCACCCGGATAGAATAATCTTTCCATAGCGTCGCTGTTGTCCTGGTCGCGCGAGCTAAACACGATACCCGCGAAGTTAGGATCGAACCAGTTAACTGCCTTTTTCTTAAAAAAGCCCTTATTTACCGCGTCAGTGGTGATTTTGAAATCCATTACTTCCTTCGCGTGTTTGGCGGCCATATCCCAACGCGTCACGTCATTGCCGGGATTGAAGCGGGGACTTGCCCAGGTAAGGTACACCTGGGCTTTGATCGCACGGGTGGTGATGCCGTCGAAGCGGCCCCAGTACCGCGCTCCGGCGTAGGCGCGGTCGTTGATATTAGGTACCAGAAAATCCCGATGGGCGATGGGCAGGTACTTGTAAGCCGAGTCACAATCGGCCAGGATTTGCTTCACGCAGTCGTCGTAAGGGCTGCGGGCAAAATCGATCTCCTCACCAATGTCGACGGGGTCCAGCAAAATAGGATAGCCCAGCATCTGCCCGTCCATGCCTTTACCCCCGAATTTTTGTAATAGATCCCACTGGAACCACGCCCGCAGGGCAAAAGCTTCACCCTGCAAGCGGTTTTTTACCAGACTATCCAGGTGCGGATCGACCAGAAAGCGCGTGTTGTAGCCCCGGCGATCTTTCAGGAACAAATTGACCGAGTAAATGGCCCGGTAATCGCGGTCCCAATACGTGCGAAAGGGATCGAGACTGGTGGGCAAGGAACCCACCGCCAGGCGGCTCATGCTGTTGGTGGTGCTGGTAATGACCACGTCGTCGGAGGCGCCGTCCAGGTACACGCCCTCGAAATCGTCGTAGTTGCGGGGCATGTAGTCATAGCATTGGCCCACCAAACCCTGCACCATATCCTGATATTGCCAGAGGTCTTCCGAGTCCCGGTTGCCGTTGGGGTAAGGGTCGAGGTAATCGACGCAGGAAGCCAGTAGCGTCCCGATTAGAAGAATAAAGGTGACGCCCGTCGCGCCAGTATATTTGAATTTCATAGCGAGTTGCTTAAAAAGTAAGTTTGAGACCGGTGGAGACGGTTCTGAACAAAGGATTGACCGTCACGCCGGAGTTGATGGACTCGGGGTCGACATCCTTGATTTTGGAGAGCGTCACCAGGTTAGCCCCGCGTACGTAAATGCGCAGACCGCGAATGCCCATGAGGCTGCCCGCCCCCAGCGGGACGTTGTAGGCAAGTTCCACGTTTTGAATTTTGAAGAAATTACCGTTGCGCAACCAGAAATCCGACCCTACGAAGTTGTTATTCACCTTATAGTAAGTCTGGCGCGGAGAATCACCATCTGCATTGTCGCGGGTAAAATTGGAATAATTGTTATCGCCCCAGCCGTTCCAGAAATACTTGTTGGTCAAAGGGATGTCATAACCCGCCCGGCCGGTGCCGATGACCGTGAGATCGAAGTTCCGGTAGCCGACCCGCAGGTTAAGACCATAGAACAAGCGCGGGGTAGTATGGCCGATTTGGCTTTGGTCGTTGTCGTCCACCACGCCATCGCCGTTTTTATCCTCGTATTTGAGGGCGCCTTTTTGCAGCGTCTCATCGTAAATCTGCGGCACGACTTGCGTCTCGGCGTCGCTGGCGAACTTACCCAGATAGGTCTGGCCGAAGTAGGCGTCGATCGGCTGGCCGACGCGGGACTGGTAGTCGAAGCGGTAGTTGGGTACGTCATATTTCAGAATGATGCTGTTCTGCACCGTGGCGTTGCCGCCAACCGAGAACCGCAGGTTTCCGATCTTATCCGAATATTGCAGGGCCGTTTCCAGACCGTAATACCTGACTTTGTTGTAGTTGAACCAGGGCCGGGCGTTGGAGATGCCCGCCGTGAGCGGAATGGTATTGAACAATTGAGTCACGATGCCATCGCGGAGGTTGTTGTAGTAATTGGCCTCGACCGAAATCTTGCGGTTAAACAGCAAGGCGTCCACGCCCACGCTAAATTCCTTGCGCGTCTCCCAGGTCAAATCGGGATTGCCGATGCGGTTGGCGGACGTGCGGTACACCGAGTTATCGGTGCTGCTGCCAAACCATTGGTTGGTAGAATAAGGGCCAAAGGCCTGACCAGAAGAGTTAACGCCCCAACGATCCAGGTAAAGATAGGGTTGCTGAAAGGCTTCGTAGCCCAAAATACCTGCCTCAGCCCGGACTTTCAGGTAATTGATGGCTTTGACATCCGACAAGAAGCTTTCTTCCGAAATCACCCAGCCCAATCCCACCGACGGGAACATGGTATAGCGCTTGCCTTTGGCAAAACTGGACGAACCCGCGTAGTTCACGACACCCTGCACGAAATACTTGTCTTTCAGCGAATAAACGCCCGTCATTACGGCGTTTTGCTGTCTTTGCGGATCCTCGATGCCATTCTTGGACACTTTGCCCAAATAATAAGTCGCCCCCACCTGCACATCGTGGTTGCCCCACTGCTTCTCGTAGCTGAGGTTTTCGTACACCACAAAACGCTGTGAGTAATAGTCGTGCAGCTTTGCTTGCTCGGCCAGATCGGTACCGTCGTGAACCTTGGACAGGCTGACCGTATCGGCCCCGGAGGCCGTCTTACCCGGCGTGGCGATGTAGGCGAGGTAATTTTCGGCCTTGCCGATGCGCACACTATTGAAAATGTTGAAGCCCACGAAAGTTTTGGATTTCAAACCCGGAATTACCTCCTTCAAATCGTAGTCAAAAGTGAGGTTGGAAGCTCCCGAACGCCCCGTTTCGTTGTAATAACCATTATGAACCAGGTTGCCGATAGGGTTGTCGCGGAAGGACGGGTTGGCGCTTACGGCGTACCAGGGTGCTTTGGCGTTGTCACCGTTGGCGGCGTAGATCGGGAAAGCGATGGGCGGCGTGTCAGTGATGTCGCCGATCGCCGAGTTGAACTCGACCAGATCCAGAGCCGTATTGGTATTTCCATTATCGTTGGTAAAATTGGAATTATAGCCGTAGTTGGGCGAACGGCGAATGTTCAAACCGCCGAAGAAATCGACCTTAACCTTAATCAGATCGTTGATTTTGACGTCGATATTGGAACGGACGTTGATGCGATTATAATCCGAAATCTTGCCAAGATTAAAAATATCGCCTTCCCCGTTGTAGCCCAGGCAAGCCCCGTACTGCACCGTTTCGTTACCGCCCGTGGAGGCAAGGTTGACCCGGCGGAACGATTTGGAATCTTTCAGCATCATCTGGCGGTAATCCACGCTGGGGTACTTGAAGCTGTAGGGGTCGTTTTTGGCGTATTCATTGATGGCCGTGTCGTCGTACAGAGGAACCAGGCCGCTGTTGGTGCGGGCCTGATTGTTCAGCCGGGCGTAGTCGGCCCCGGAAGCCCAACCCGGAAAGCGATCCACCCGGCTCACGCCCTGCTCGGCGTTGACGGTCAGAACGCGCTCGTTTGCTTTACCGCGCTTGGTTTTGATATAAATAATGCCATCCGCGCCCCGGGGTCCCAGCATGGCTTTGCCGACGATGTCTTTGATAATGGTAACCGACTCGATTTCCTGCGGATCGAGGGGCATTTCGGTGATGTCGGTGGGAACGTCGTCGATGATGAAAATCGGGCTGCGGCCCCGCATGGCGAGACTAATCTTTTCCGTCACCCGGTAGTTTCCAAGCTCCTCCTCGGCGTTCAAACCCGTGGAGCCATCGTGCTCAATGACTTCAAGGCCGGGAACCAGTCCGGTGAAGGCATTCCGCAGGTCGTTGGTCGGGTATTTTTCCAAATCGGAGGTCCGCAACACGCTGTACGCACCGGAAAGCTTACGCCGCTTGAAATTCATGAACGGTAGCGGCACTTCGTCCTCCGTGTTGCTGAAAAGCTTGGATTTTTTAAGTTCCACGACGTTGTTGTTCACCAAAGCACCGACCAAAGCCACCGATTTGGTATAGCCGAAGGAACTTACAGTCACGAAATTCTCGGGCATGGCCTGGAAGGAAAAAATGCCCGATTCGTTCGTTTCGGCGTGGATGTTGCCTTCGCCCACCACGATGGCGGCGTTGGGAATGGGATTGCCCTGTTCGTCGGTCACTTGTAGGTTGACGCTGACGGGTTTGGCTTTTTGGGGCTTATTCTGGGCGCTGGCGGGTACTTGGGCCCAAAGGCAAAGTGCCAGCAAGGCCATAAAACAGCGCAAAGTGTTAGTAGTAGTTGATCGCATGTCGGTCGATTTTAAAGAGTTGTGGCTACCAAACGGCGTTGGGGGTGAATTTTCTCATCTTGTAAGTATCGTCAGTATTGAATGGCAGGTAGTACATGGCCTCCTTCCACTTGACCTGCCGGGTGGCGGGCAGTGGCTGGCGGATATACTTGAAGCCCGTGGGGTAGGTCTTGCTGACCGGCACCTTCTCGATGTCCATCCCGATGAGCGTACCCGTCATCACTTCCGGGGCGTCCTTCCAGCGGCGGATGTCATGGAAATAGTGTCCTCCCTCGAAGCATAGTTCGATGGTCCGCTCGTTCTTGATCCGCGCCCGGAGCGCATCCTTGGAACCCGCGTAGGCAGCCAGCACCTCGGGCATTTCCGCCCGCTTCCTGATTTTGTTGAGGGCCTGCAGGGCCGTCATGCTGGCGCCGGGGGCCATGCCATTGGGACCGTAGGCTTCATTGGCAGCTTCGGCGTAGTTGAGATATAACTCGCCCAGGCGAATGATCGGATCGGTGTACTGGGGTGTGGTCTTGTTTTTGACGCTCTGCTCACCCCAGGTTTTGCGCAGGTAGTAACCGGTCTTGGTGATGCCGGAGAAAGACTGATCCAGCAAATCGCCGTATCTGGCGGCTCCATCGATAGTTTCGTAGTAAATCTGGGCTTTACCATAACCGGGTATGGGCGCCGTGTTGTAGATGATATCGATGTAAAAACGGGGATCACGGTTGGCGTAGGGATCCTGCTCGTTGTAGTGGCCGGCGGCAGTGGCCGCCTGTCGGTCGGCGGCGGTGTTCAGCGGCTCGCCCCATTTGGTTTCGAACTTATCGACCGTATTCTGCGTGGGCGACTCGCCGGAGAAGCTGTTTTTTGAACTACCGAAAATGCCGTTGTTCAGGCCGGCCAAGTTACCGGTATTGTAGGTCAAAGTACCCGCGTACCAGGCCCAGAGCTGCTCGTTGGAATAGGTAGTACCAATGTAGTTTTTCTTGTAGTCGGCCAGGGGCAACAGGTCGTAGCCGAAGCGCTCGGCCAGTTTGATAGCCTCCCAGTTAGCCACCGCCGCCGCTTCCCAGTCCTTCGCTCCCTGCTCGTTGTTGAGCGGACTGGCGGCATATAGCAGGGCGCGGCCTTTCATGGCCTTGGCGGCTACCCCGCTGGGCCGAAATTGGTTGGGGCTGTTGAGGTGGCCCGCCACGCCGGGGCCGGGATCGCGCCGCATCAGGTCGGCCTTCTCGAAGAACGTTGCCGCTGAGTCCAGGTCCGCTGCGACGCGCACCAGGGTTTCACGCTTGGATAGCCGGGAAATATCCCACGGGTCTTCGGCACCGATCACAGTGGTCAGATACGGCATGGGGCCCCACAGCCGGAACAGCGTGAAGTGGGCGAAGGCCCGCACAAAGTGCGCCTGACCTTTGAAATCGTTGATGTCCTCTGCCTTCACATCCTTTAGTTTGTCGATGTTGGCCAAAGACATATTACTTATCCGAATAATCTGGAACATAGAACCCAGAATGGGCCGCCGGGCTGGATCGTAGGTCATTTTGTTGATCACCGCCGAGATAGACCCCGCTTTGATGACCTGCGCGTCCATCGACCGACCCATGTCGCTCATGTCGGTGAGCGATTCCAGGGTATATTTCTGGTCCCAGAAATTAAAGTAGAGCGAAAAGGCAGTCTTGAGGTTATAGTCCCGCCAGTTGTTGCCATCTTTTTTGGTGCCTTCGTAAACGGCGTCGAAAAATCTCTTGAAGTTGTCGTATTTGCCGAATACTTCCTCGGTGTTGAGGCCCGATTCGGGCGATTGGTCCAGAAAGTCTTTTTGGCACGATGCCATAATTATCGGCACCAGCGCGGCGGCGAAAAACAGCGCGCCCAGCTTTTTGATTTTCATAAAGTTGTGTTTTTAGAATAAGGCCCTGACGGCAAATTTGATCTGGGTCATTTGGGGGTAAAATCCCTGATTGAAGTCTTTACGCTCGGGGTCGCCCTCGATCAGCTTGGTTTTGGTCCAGAGGTTGTTGGCGGTCACGAAGAAGAGCAGATTATTGGTTCCCAGCACCCTTTTCAGCGTCTTGGAATTGAAGGTATAGGCCGCGTAAACTTCCTTCAAACGCAGGTAGTCGGCGTTGCGCCAGAAACGGTTCTCGACCATGATATCGAAACCCCGGTCGGCCTCCCCCCCCCCCCAAAATAGGTTTTCGGTGCTGCCACCCGCCGAGTAATGCAGCGTGGCGTGATTGGCTGCGCCGTTAGTGGGCGTCCAGTAGTCGAGCTGCGAGGCGTGTACCCGCCAGTCGCCCTTGATGAACTCCACTTCGTAGGGCTGGTTGTATTCGACGTATTTACCGACGTTACCCGTGAACAGGAAGTTAAAATCGAACTTTTTATAGGAGAAGCCCGAGCCAAAGGAGTAGGTAAGCGGCGCGTAGTCAGAACCACGAATGGGGTACTTGTCGACATTTGTAATTTTGCCATCCCCGTTGAAATCCAAATACTTGTAATCTCCCACATTAAGACGGCTCACATCGATCGGCGACACATTGTTGTGGATGTCATCCACGGAGGTAAAGTAGCCGGTTCCGGTGAGTTCTACGCCGTCGAGTTGCGCACCCAGCGGCTTGTCCTGGTTTTTCTGGTAGTCGGAGGCAAAGGGGAGATCGTCCTTGAACAGGATACGATTTTCGTTATAGCCAAAAATCCCCCGGACAAAGTAGTTGATACCCGACGCCGTGTTCTTCCGATACTCAGTCTCGAATTCTATCCCGTGTTTCTTGAGCTTGCCCAGGTTGAGTTCCTTGAACGAGTTGCCCACCAGCATGGTAACGGTGCGGGGAACCAGCAGCATCTTATCACGCTGCTCGTCGAATAAATCGACGCTGAACGTGAAGCTGTCGTTCCAAAGCCCCAGCTCCAGGCCGATATCGCGTTTGCGCGCCTCTTCCCACTGGGCAGTCGAGTTAGCCCCCAGGTCTTCGTGGATATACCCCTGGTTGTCCTTGAAATAATTGCTCTGGTACAGCCAGCGGTTGTCCGCGATATCGCTGCCCACAATACCGTCGGAATAGCGAACCTTTAGCTTGCTAATCCACGGTAGGTTGTCCTTGATGAACTTCTCCTCCGAAAGCATGTATCCCACGGCCCCCGACGGAAAAAAGCCGTAACGGTTTCCGGGCGCAAAACGCTCTGACCCCGTGAGTCCCACGTTGACTTCCACCAGGTACTTGCCGGCGAAGTCATAAGTGGCCCGGCCCACCAGCGCCTGGTTGTAGTAGGGGAACTGGGTGTCTCTGTTCCTTTGCTGGCGGTTGGCCAGGGCCAGACCGGACACACTATGCTTTCCGAAGGTACGGGCGTAACTCATGGAAAGCTCGTAATACATATCCTTGTAATAATCGTTTTCCAGGCCGCCCACGTTGATGTCCAGCGGTCCCTGCTTGTAAATCTCGTTGCCCTGCCCGTTGCGGAACCAGGGATTCTCCTCGGTGCCGATTTTGTCGTAGTTTAACTGGTAATCGGGGAAGGAATAGCTAGCCGTCAGCGTTCTGTTGCGATAGTAGGTGCTCATCGACACCTTACCCTTGGCGGAAAGACCTTCGGTGATGAAGTCCAGCTTTTGATTCAGGATCAAATCCGAGAACAGCTTGGAGTCCAGGTAGCGGTTGAAAGAACCCTGATTGAAGGACGTGTAGGGGTTGCCCGTGTATTCGCCAAAGTTCATCGCCAGCCGCCGTCCCTGGTCGTCGGGGTAGTCGGGATCGGGCACCTGTTGCAACACCCATTCGGGGAAGAAGGCTGGGTAGCGCGATGGGCCGGTTGAGTACAGATTGCGCCAGGGCGAACCGTTGGGCTGGTTTTTCACCCCGGTCTCGCCCCCCACGTTCAGCGAAAGCAGGGTGCTTTGGGTGAGGTTGAAGTCGATATTGGTCCGGTAGTTGAAGCGGTCGTACCAGAAACGAGTGTCGTCGTAGCCATTGTGGTAGGCTTTGAAAAAATCCCCCTCGTGGGTGTAGCCCACCGAGGCGAAGTACTTGATGAATTCCGTACCGCCGGACACGTTGAAGTTGGCGTTGGCATTGGCCGCGAAGGGCTTAATCATCGTGTCGAACCAGTTGACGTTCGGGTAACGCAGGGCGTTCAGCGGCGTCGAGGGATTCTGGTATTCGTTCAGCGCATTCTGCGGAATCAGGTCCGTAAACTGCTGGCCGTTCATCAGCGCCGTGTTGTACATGTTCATGGTCCGGAAGGAGCTGATGTGGTCGGGAATCCGGGTGGCCCGGGAAATACCGTACGAAGCCGTAAAGTCCAGTTTGGGCTTGCCGAGCGTTCCTCTTTTGGTAGTAACCAACACCACGCCGTTGGCCCCTTTTGCGCCGAAAACCGCCGTCGCCGACGCATCTTTCAGTACCGAAATGGTGGCGATTTCGTTGGGGTCCATGTCCTTGAAATCGCGCTCGACGCCGTCCACCATGATGAGGGGCTGCGAACCGTTCCAACTCGATAGCCCGCGAATAATAATTTCGGAGTGGTTGTTGCCGGGTTCGCCGCTGTCCTGCATGGTGAGTACGCCCGAGAGTTTACCCGTAATAGCGTTGGTGATGTTGGACGTACCCGAGCGCATGAGCTGCTTGTTGTCCACCTGCGTGATGGCCCCCACCACGCTTTCCTTGCGCTGGGTGCCGTAGCCCACCACCACCACTTCTTCCAGAGTCTGATTCTCGGCCACCAGGCTGACGTTGACCGTTATTTGGGTGCCGACCAGTACTTCTTTTGATTTGTAGCCAATGTAGCTAAATACCAAGACGGCTTTTTCATCCGTAACCGCAAGCTTATACTGGCCCTGGGCGTCGGTCGAGACGCCGTTCATGGTGCCTTTTTCCACTACGTTGACGCCTGGAATCACCGCGCCGTCGTCGCCTTTAACCGTGCCGGATACAGTTACTGCGATAATCGGCTTATACTCGTTGATGAGCTCATTCTTGGTCGGCACGCCGTTATCGGCGGCACTTAGCAATCCCACGAAGTATAGCTGCACCACGGCGCCGAGGAGCAGCTGTCTGGGCAATGCGAGAAAGCATTGGGGTAGTTTTTTTAGCATAATTTAGTTGAGTTGTGGGTTGTGCGTGTTCTTCGGGTAGGTTACTAGCTTAAAGCATAAACGAATTTTTTATACTTGACTTTTGTTTAAAAATAATTTGAATAAATCATACACTGCTAAGAAAAGTTATATTTAGGTTACCTTAAATGGATCAGAATACCAATGACGCATTGAATAACCATAAAATATTTTCTGGATCTTTTTAATATAAACTTGTATTTCCTTTATACTTTAAAGGTTGACGTATATCACTCGAAGTCAACCCTATTCTTAAAGTTTTTTATTATTGAACTCAATAAAAAACCCAGCGTCATTTGCTTCGGAAAGTTGTTTGGTCAGGAGGGTCAACAGAAAAACCCCGTCGGGCAAGACAAATGTCCTGCCCGACGGGGCCTCGTGAACGGCGTGCGTTCAACCTAAAAAATCAAAAAATACGAGATACCCCTACCCCCGGCTGATCTCCAATACTTCAAACTCCACCGTACCGGCGGGGACTTTTATTTCGGCGGTTTCGCCTACTTTTTTGCCCAGCAGGCCTTTCCCAATGGGCGAGGTAACCGAGATTTTGCCCGCTTTCAGATCGGCTTCTTCTTCTGATACCAGCATGTAGCTCATCTGCGTGCCGTTCTTCTTGTTTTTGATTGTCACGGTCGAGAGTACCGCCACCATCGAAGTGTCGATGGAAGATTCGTCGAGAATCCGGGCGCTGGAAAGTACTTCTTCTAATTTCGAAATCTTCATTTCGTGCAGGCCCTGTGCATCCTTGGCGGCGTCATACTCGGCGTTTTCGCTCAGGTCGCCT
>JBBSSJ010000083.1:0-16242 GCA_038242095.1 Cytophagales bacterium | reverse complement strand
TGAGGTTGGCTGTTCGGTTGAGGTAGGTGCTCCATCGGGCAGCGGCAGCGAAATACTGTTTTCTACCTACCTTTGGAAGAAATTTTTTTTATAAAAGCAAATCTGACGGCCGACGCAAAATGGTACGTATCTATTACAAAGAAGGCCGCTTCATTAAGCGTGAAACCGATGTCCGCGAACTGGGTAAAATAGAAAGTCCGTTGTGGGTGGACCTGCAATCACCCTCGCAGGAGGAAGAGGAATGGGTTGAAACGAAGTGTGAAATCGACTTCCAGACGCCGCAGGAAATCGTGGAGATTGAAAGCAGCGCCCGGTTTTTCGAGCAGAACGAAACCCTCAACGCCAACTCCAACTTCTTGCAGATCAACGCCAACGGCTACCAGACCTACCCGGTATCGTTCATTTTGCGGGGCAATGTACTTTTTACCTACCGTCGCGGCGATTCCAAGACCTTTGCCGATACGGTCAAGAAAATGAAGGTCAGTCCCGATACGTTTCAAACGGGCGTCGACTTCATGCTAATGCTGCTCGAAACCCGCATCGAGGCTGACGCCGACTCGCTGGAAGGCATCTCCCGTGATATTTCTTCGATCAGTAAAGACCTCATTCGGGAGCAAAAGGCGCGACAGGAAGTACTCATCCGCATCAGTTCGTTGCAGGAAATCACGATGATGCTGCGGGAAACTTCCATCGACAAGCAGCGGGTACTTTCCGGCATTCTGCGCAGCCAGTTTTTTCCCGACGACCGCAAAGAACACCTGCGTATTATTCTCAAAGACATCAATTCGCTGCTGGAATACACAACCTTTAACTTCGAGCGGCTGGAATATTTGCAGAATACGTTCATGGGCTTGATCAATCTTGAACAAAGCCAAGTCATCAAGATCTTTACCGTCGTGACCATTATCTTCATGCCGCCGACGCTCATCGCGGGGATTTTTGGCATGAACTTCGTGTCGCTGCCCACTTCGGGCTGGTCGTGGGGATTTTGGGCCTCGCTGGTACTTATGGTACTTTCCTCACTGATCGTGCTGTGGTATTTCAGGCGGAAGCGGTGGATTTAGTCATGGGATTGCGACCGGGTGAATAACAGGCACTGGCCTGGAAACTTTGATTCAGCCATTGGCGAAAATGGCCCGGAGCCGTTTGAAAAAATTCTTGACTCGTACCAATGGTGGAATTGTGGGCGAGCGTAGTGGGCCGTCCCACGTTTCGCCCCGACGAAGGCAGTAGCGCGAAAAAGTACTGGAGGTCATGTTCCACTTGCCGATGAAAGTATAATATCCTTTGTTTTTGACAATGCGCTTAACCGACACCGAACCGAAATGGTACACCCGGCTGCGGCTCACGCCTTTAAAGATCCTGACCCCGGCCCGCCACAACTTCATCGAAAAGTCGGGGTCGGAGTACATGCCGGGCGAAAACTCAATACTGTATCCCCCCACCAAGTGCCACAGCTCGCGCGACACCACATTGGGTGGCCAGGTAGCGCCCTGCCAGTCGGGTAGCGGGAAGGTTGAGAATTCGCTGAGTAGACGCTCTTCCTCGAAAGCATCCGGGTTACGGCCAAAATCCGCACCGATTGAGCATTCGCTTTGGGGCACGGGCTCTATGGCGGTGGCCGACAGGAAAAACCGGTCGTGGCCGATGGCTTTTATTTCTTCGTAGAGCGCTTCGTCCCAACCCGGACAGACGTACATGTCGTCGTTAATATAAAGCAGATAGTCGCAAGTGGCCAGGAGCGCACTTTGGTTGAGCGCTTCGCACACGCCCACATTAGTCGGGGTAGCCGTAAAAACCACGTCCGGTTGCGCTTCGGCCCATTCCAGTGTCCCGTCGCTGCCCTCATTGATGTGGAAAATGATCTGATGTGCGTGGGTCGAGTTCTTCCTGATGCTATCGACGCACAGTCTCAGATAGGGCAAATTATTCCAACTGGGAATGAGAATTGAGAAAAGGTTCTTTTTCACGAATGTTTTTTATGGAGACTGCTATTATCCAGAGGCTTATGTTTTATGGAATAGGATTATTCGGGGTAATGATCCGCTACGCGCGTGTGTCCCTTGAATATTTCGTCGCTTCGGTGTAGCTTTGTTTATTCCAAAATCGCGCTAACAATTCTGTTCGGTGCACCGTTATAATTTCTCTTTTATCATCCCAAAATCAAGCTCTTAATATGTCGCAACTAGATACCGTCGTCCACGAACCCCTTCTGACCGAAGACCCGCTGCGGTTTGTCCTTTTTCCCATCAAGCACCAGGACATCTGGCACATGTACAAGCGCCACGAAGCGTCGTTCTGGACGGCCGAGGAGATCGACCTCGGGCAAGATATGAAGGATTGGATCAATCTGAGCGACAACGAGCGGCATTTTATCTCACACATCCTGGCTTTTTTCGCGGCTTCCGATGGTATCGTCAACGAAAATCTGGCAATTAACTTCCTGAGCGAAGTACAATACGCCGAAGCCAAATGCTTCTACGGGTTTCAAATCGCGATGGAGAATATTCACTCCGAGACCTACTCGCTGCTGATCGATACCTACATCAAAGATCCCAAGGAAAAAGATCACCTGTTGCGGGCCATCGATACCGTACCCTGCGTGCGAAAAAAGGCGGATTGGGCTTTAAAATGGATCAATAGCCCTGAGTTTACCGAGCGTATCATCGCTTTTGCAGCAGTGGAAGGCATCTTCTTTTCCGGCTCGTTCTGCTCAATTTTCTGGTTGAAAAAGCGAGGCCTCATGCCCGGTTTATCATTCTCCAACGAACTGATCTCGCGCGACGAAGGCTTGCACTGCGAATTCGCCTGCCTGCTCTACACAGACCACATCAAGAACAAACTACCCGAAGCCCGCGTGCTGGAAATCATGCTGGATGCGGTGGAAATCGAGAAGGAATTCATTTCCGAAGCGCTACCCGTATCGCTCATTGGTATGAACGCCGAACTCATGAAGCAGTACATCGAATTCGTATGTGATTTTTGGCTCGAACGCCTGGGCTGCGCCAAGCATTTCGGCACGGCTAATCCCTTTGACTTTATGGAACTGATTTCGCTGCCAGGCAAAACCAATTTCTTCGAGAAGCGCGTTGGCGAGTACCAAAAGGCGGGCGTCATGTCTGGCGTCACCGATAAAGAATCCGCCCACAAGATCGCTTTCGACGAAGATTTTTAAACTTAGGTTAAGGGTTGAATGGTAAAAAGGTGTTCAGTTGGTAAAGGCGAAGAACGCCGTTTAACCGTTACCCGTTTGACCTTCAATCCATTAACTCTTTCAAAAGCATCCACACCAACTCGCTCTCGTACCCTTTGCTCAGGGCGTACCGGGCGAGTTTTTGCTTGCGCTTCTGGGGGTTGTCTTCGGTCCGTTTCAGGATCTCGAGTTTCTTTACGAGAAGGCCTTGCAGGGTTTGTTCGTAAGCGTTGTCCGTGATTTCGTTCATGCCTTTCTGGATCACGTAGTCTGTCAATCCCCGCTTGGTGAGCTCTTGCTTGATGCGACGGCGTCCCCACTTTTTTTGCCGGAATTTGCCGCCTGCGTAAGTCTTGGCGAAGCGCTCCTCGCTTACATAATTCTGCGAAATCAGCTCGGCGATGAGTTCGTCGGCCTCATCCTCTTCCCAAACGCCCCACTTTTTGAGCCGCTGCCGTACTTCGTCCTGCGTGCGTTCCTGGTAAGCACAGAAGGCGGCGGCTTTTTGGAGAAGGAATCTGTCCATGTGGTTCCTTTAACATTGAGCTGCCGGCAATAGGCTTTCGTTCTGCATGAGCACAGCAGGGTCCAAGCTGTAATTTCGCGCGAATTTGCTTAGGGCTTACAGGTTTTTAATCGAAGCGATTGCCGAATGTGAAAGACACCCCGGCGTGAAAAGCCAGAAACCTGGCGGAACGGTCGATATTAAACCGGGTCTCGCCCGCCTGATTCTTGGAGAAGCCCATGTTATAAAGCGCCTCGGCCATGACACTTATCCCCTGCGTGATATCGTAAGATACTCCGACTTTGGGAGCTAGCGCGAAATTGTTGTCAACTGTGGTATCGTCGTATGCGGTACGACCATTAAAATCGACTCTGGTATTGACTGCCTGGCGCTGGATGCCCGCCTCTAGGCCCACATAGGGGTTGAGGTCGGTATCCGTAAGGTGGTACTCGACCGTGGCCATGATCGGAATCGTCAGGGCGGTCAGCTTGCTGTGGAGACCGTTTTCGTTGCGCGACAGGCTTTCTAAATATCCCCTGGCGCGGACTCCGGCGGCCAGTCTGGCCGAAAAATAGTACTTGGCAGCGATTCCGGCCCCTAGAATGCCATTGCTGCCGGTCTGAGCCGAAACCCCGTAAGCACCACTGGCACTAATGCTCAGCTGTGCCTTCGCGGGGATGCACGCCAAAAAGCCAAAAAATACAATTATCGGAAGGGTTAGCTTTGGATTCTTCATACATGTTTTTGATAAAAGACACCCAAAGACCCCTTTTCCCTTATGGAGAGTTTTTGGGGCAACATCTGAGGGTGATCTTCAAAAATAAGGTTCCCAGCCGACAAAACATTATAAATCATAAATACTTTAACTTTGAGCCAAATAAGTTTCATCCTATCCCCGCTCAGCTTTATGTCTCCGGTCCGCCGCACGATTCTGAAATCGCTTTCCGCCTTGCCCTTGCTTTCCTTCGCTCGGCTCCCGGCGCTGGCCCCCCCGTTCGCGTTACGGTTCGCCGTGGCTTCCGATGGGCACTATGGTCAGCCGGGTACCGATTTTGAAAAATTCCACGCGGATGCGGTGCGCTGGCTCAATCAGGAAAAATTGCAAAAGGGCCTTGATTTTGCCGTTATCAATGGCGACCTGATCCACGATGAACCTACCCTCATGTATGACGTCAAAACGGCGCTCCGGCAACTGACGATGCCCTTCTTCGTGACCCGCGGCAACCACGACCGCGTAGGCGTCGACGTGTGGGCAAGTACCTGGGGCTACCCGACCAACCACAGCTTCGCCCGCGGCGAGTATGCTTTCATTCTCGGTGATACCTCCAACGAAAAGGGAGAGTACATCTGCCCCGATCCCGAATGGTTGCGCGCCGAACTTGCCAAATACGAAAGCAAGAAGGGCATATTTGTGTTCATGCATATCGCGCCCGATCAATGGAAGCTAAATGTCGATAATCGACAAACGGTGCGCGATCTTTTGGAAAAAACGCCTAACGTTAAGGCTATGTTTCACGGCCACGAACACGACGAAGACGACCGTAAGATGAGCGGGGGCAAGCCTTATTTTTTCGACGCTCACTTCGGTGGTAGCTGGGGCACGACTTACAAAGGCTATCGCATCGTGGAAATCTACGAGGACGGTTCGTGGCAATCCTACCAGTACAACCCCACCGCCGCGCCGATTCTTAACACCTTCGAGGGTAAAAGTTAGAAAGAGGGGGAGGGAGAACGGTACTTTACTGATCATCCAATGCTAGAGATTCTTGAAAACCATTAGCCGTTTAACTTTTAACCCTTCACCCTTTCCCCCCTATTCTCAATAGATGGTTTTTCTTTCCCTTTGACACCAGCACGAACCGGTCCTGGAGCAGGCTAAAATCGCTGAGGGGTTGATCGGCGTTGACTACTTTTACTTTATTGATGCTGACGGCGTTCTGCTGAATGGCACGACGGGTTTCACCTTTTGAGGGATAGATCTCCCCGTGGGTGACGGTCGATAACAAATCGGTGACCGTAGAACAGGCATCCCATTCAGCGCGGCTAATTTCGGTCTGCGGTACGCCATCGAAAATGGTTTCAAATTCGTCGGCCTTGATGCTTTGCAGCGTGGCGAGCGTGGCTTTGCCAAACAGAACTTCGGAAGCCTTCACGGCCAACCGGTAATCGCGGGCGGAATGGACGCGCGTGGTCACCTCCTCGGCCAAGGCTTTTTGCATGGTACGCAGGTGCGGGGCGGCAGCATGTTCCGCTTCCATGGCTTCGATCTCTTCCTTATCGTACAGCGTGAAAACCCGCAGTAACCGGTGCGAATCTTCATCAGATTGATTGATCCAGAACTGATAAAATTGGTAAGGACTGGTTAGCGCGGAGTCGAGCCACACGTTACCGCCCTCGCTCTTACCAAACTTGGTGCCGTCCGATTTGGTGATAAGGGGAGTCGTGAGGGCAAATGCTTTAAAGTAGCCTTCCTCGTCGCCTTCCTTACGGCGAATGAGTTCAGTACCTGTGGTGATATTTCCCCATTGGTCTGATCCCCCCATCTGCAGCCGGACATTTTTGTGCTTATAAAGCCAATAAAAGTCGTATCCTTGCAGGAGTTGGTAGGAGAACTCTGTGAAAGAGATGCCCGTTTCAAGTCGTTTTTTTACGGAATCTTTTCCCGTCATATAGTTGACCGACAGGAATTTGCCTATCTCTCTCAGAAATTGTAAGAAGCCCATTTCCTTAAACCAATCGTAGTTATTGACCATTTCGGCCGAATTTTCCCCACAATCATAATTTAGGAACGAAGTAAGCTGCGCCCGGATGCCTTCCTGATTGGCACGCAACGTCTCCTCAGAAAGAAAAGACCGCTCGGAAGCCTTAAAAGAAGGATCGCCAATCATGCCCGTAGCGCCACCGACCAACGCCAGCGGCTTGTGCCCCGCCCGCTGAAAATGCACTAACAGCATGAGGGTCGCCAGATTGCCAATGTGTAATGAAGCTGCCGTCGGATCAAAACCTATATACCCCACCGTCATCTGCGCGCTAAGCTGCTCAGCAGTACCGGGCATCATGTCGTGCAGCATCCCGCGCCATTGGAGTTCTTTCGTAAAATCAGCGTAATTGACCATTGTGCTATTGTGTTCGTAGTACGTCCTTTCTTTCGAGTGCAAAGGTAGTGTATTATGCCATCCGACGATGTTGGCGCCATAAATCGTAGTTCGCATGGATAAGACAGCTGTAACTGTACTGAGAGTTCTGGGAACAAAACTGGACTAGCTGCGGGGAAATATATGATTTACTACACTAAATATCCCGAGATGTGCTTAGAAAGTGGACTCTTTCTGTTAAATAATGAAATTAGAATATTCATACTTATCGCATTGAATTGAGCTGTTTTTGTACAAAGAGTACAAAATTATTCTATAACAAGACAATCTTATTCGAATGTTTTCCTGACCGTCGGTCATCCAATTGTAAGCAGGTGGCGTAGATTTTTTAGTGTTCTAAGGACCCACCAATAGAATAAACAATTTAACAGAAACTATTTATTATGATTAACGAAAAAACGAAATCATCGGCCCCCTTCAAATCCAATGAGGAAAATCCGATGCTTGATGTGGTAAATCGCCGCTTCTTTCTGCGCTCGGCGGGCGTAGCTGCTGCTACCGGGGCCTTCATTATGAGCGCTTGTACGGACAACACCAATGGCGTCGATCCAGTCTTGGATGGCGCGGTTGATCTGGGATCAGGTGATATTGGTATTTTGAACTATGCTTACGCTCTCGAGCAGTTGGAGGCCGCCTTTTACACTCAGGTTATGGCTAAGCCATTCGGCGGCATGACCGCCGCCGAAACCAGCATTCTTACTGACATTCGCGACCACGAAATCGTGCACCGTGAATTTTTCAAAGCCGCACTAGGTACCAGTGCCATTATGGGCCTTACACCGGATTTTTCAAAAATTGATTTCAGCAGCCGCGCCAGCGTGCTGGGTACCGCCAAGGTATTTGAGGACACGGGTGTAGCGGCTTACAATGGGGCCGGAAAACTGATCAAGAGTGTTGATTATCTATTGCTGGCTGGTAAAATCGTTTCGGTAGAAGCACGGCACGCGGCTATTATTCGTGATTTGCTCAATCCTAACAGCATGGACTTTGCGGGTGACGATATCATCGATAGCAACGGACTCGATAAAGCAATGGCACCTAGCATGATTCTGTCCGCCGTGGCACCTTTTATCACCAATAAAATTTCGGGTGCTAACCTGCCAAAGTAATTTTTGACCATCCCATTAACATCATCACCGAAGAACTATGAATATTTTCAAAATAATTGACGAAATCACCAAGGTTGACGGCGACGCCGTTGAGCGCATAGAGCACGCCACGCGCCGTAGCTTCATGACGAAATTTAGCCGCAGCATCTCTGCCGCTGCCGTACCAGCGGTCTTGGCCACGGTATCGAATAAGGCATTTGCGCAGTCACAAGGCGCGATCGACATTCTGAACTACGCTTTGACGCTCGAATATCTCGAGAACGAATTTTATATGATGGGTAATGCTGCCGCGGGCCTGATTCCTGAAAAATACAAAACTGTTTTTCAGCAAATTGGCAAGCATGAGACCCAACACGTTGCCTTCCTGAAAGGCGCGCTTGGTGCGAAAGCCGTAGCAAAGCCAGACTTCGATTTTACGGCGAAGGGAGCATTTGCAGATATATTTACAAAATTTGATACGTTCGTTTTCCTGTCACACGCTTTGGAAGATACCGGCGTACGAGCTTACAAAGGCCAGGCAGGCGGATTGATCAATGATCCTCAGTTTCTCGAATACGCTTTGCAGATACACTCGGTCGAGGCACGTCACGCGGCTAAGGCTCGGATGATTCTGTCAGAAGTACGTAACGCGCCGGCCATCAAGCCCTGGATTACGGGTAAAGAAGGTTCTCCGGAAGCCGTATATGCAGGTGAAGACAACGTCATGCAGGGCGGAAAGGATATCACCGGTTTGGGCGGAAAATCGCTGGCAGCCGTAACGGAGGCTTTCGACGAGCCCCTGACCAAAGAGGCGGTGCTGGCTATTGCAACCCAGTTTATTGCCTAATACTTCCAAATTTGTGGAAAGCAAAGCAGCGGATTGCCCATGGGCGATCCGCTGCTTTTTTTATGCATGAAAGTAAATGTTAGAGACCATACTGTCGCAACCGTGCCACCACCTCCTGCACATGGCTAATGGTCACGTCGATGTCAATATCGGTATTCGATCGTCCCAGACTAAACCGCACCGAAGCGTGCGCCAGATCATCGGAAACGCCAATCGCTTTTAATACATGCGATGGCTCGACCAAAGCCGAAGTGCAGGCTGAGCCGCTGGAAACCGCAATGCGGTTGAGCGACATAAGCAGCATCTCGCCATCGACTCCCGCAAAAGAAATATTGGTCGTTTGGGGTAATCGGGCAGATTGGTTGCCATTGCGATGGCTACCGGCTATAGTACTCAGAATCTGGGTTTCCAGCCGATCCCGCAAAGGGGCAAGCCGGGCGGCTTCCTGCGCCATCGTCTCGGTTGCCAACTGGCAGGCTTCGCCCAACCCAACGATACCCGGTACATTGAGCGTACCCGAGCGTAAACCCTGCTCGTGGCGGCCGCCATCCAGCTGGGCCGCCAATTGCAAGCCATTTTTTACGTAAAGGGCACCCATGCCCTTGGGACCATAGAGTTTGTGAGCCGAAAGGCTTAACAAATCTATGCTGTCGTTTTCTACATTGACTGCAATTTTCCCAACGGCCTGGGTGGCGTCCGTGTGAAACAACACGCCGCGCGCCCTACAAAGCTGCCCGATGTCAGCGATAGGCTGGATGACACCAATTTCATTATTGGCGTACATGACCGAAACTAGTAGCGTGTCTGGCCGAAGGATGTCTTCAATTTGTTGCGCCGAAACCAGCCCGTCGGGCTTGGGTGTGAGGTAGGTGACTTCCGCGCCGTAGGCTTCCAGGTGCTTGCTGGTATCCAGCACCGCTTTATGTTCCGTCGATACCGTAATGAGGTGACGGCGCGCGGCATCTGCGTTTTCAAAGGCGCCCTTCAGCGCAAGATTATTGGCCTCGGTCGCGCCGCTGGTGAAGATGATTTCTTTCTCGCTAGCGCCGATAAGCGCGGCAACCTGCTGCCGTGCTCGGGCCACGGCGTCGGCGGCCTCCCAGCCGTAAAGGTGCGTCCGGCTGGCCGCGTTGCCGAATTGCTCCGTGAACCACGGCAACATAGCCGCCAACACGCGCGGGTCGACGGGCGTGGTGGCGTTGTAGTCGAGGTAAATGGGGTGCAGGTCTGGCATTGATGACAGGTTTTTATTTGGTACTCCAATCAAAGCTTCGCCTTTTTCTTCCGCGAATGCGAGAAAATCCAGCTCATGTAATTCGGCTCGGCGAAGGCCTTGTCCCAGCTGTTATGGTCGACGCCGGGGTACTCGGTGTACTGCACGTCCACGCCCAGCGCTTTCAGCTTTTCGACGATGTCGCGCGAGTACTGCACCTTCACCACCGAGTCGGATGCCCCATGAAAAACCCAAAATGGAATGGCTTTCACGCGGGCGTCGTAGGCCGCGACATCGGCCCCGCCGCAAATGGGCGTCGCGGCGGCAAAAATACTGGGATGGCGGTAGAGGATTTCGTAAGTGCCCATGCCGCCCATCGAGAGCCCGGCAATGTACAGCCGTCGGCGGTCAACTTTTTCTTTCTTGATAAAATCCTGCACCAAACTCATAGCTGCCACCGAAGGCCAGGTAGGCGGACGGGAATAGTCGAAGTCAAGCGTGAGAGGTTGCGTGTTGCGACCGACCGCCACCGACGCCCAGTAACTGTCAGTCGGGCATTGGGGAATCAGCACGAAGCAGGGGAACTGGTTGCGGTTTTGCTCAGACAAGAATTGCTTTGCCCCGTGGACGAGCTGCTTCGCGTTGTCGTCGCCTCGTTCACCCGCCCCGTGTAGCAAAAGCACGAGCGGATATTTCTTTTTGCGGTCATAATTCTGGGGATACAGGACGCGGTAGGGTAGGGTGTGGCCATCGGCGGTCAGATAGCTGCGCTTTTGGTATAAATCCAGGTCTTGGGCCTGCGCCGGGGTTAGCTGGGCAAAAGCCAGCAGGAGGCCAAAGGTTAGCGAAAGGTAAATAGTGTATTTCCGGTCAATCATGTAGCGGGGCAACGAATGGTACGAATGTTTCTCCAAATTTATCGGAAATTAGCTTTTTATCCTTACTAAAACCTTAACCTTATGTCCAGAATTGCCCTGATCACCGGCGCTTCTTCGGGAATTGGCGCCGCCACGGCCCGCGCCTTTGCCAAAATCGGCATCGACCTCATTCTCTGCGGTCGTCGTCACGGTCGACTGTCCGAACTCGCCGACGAGCTGTCGCCCTACATCATCACTACTACGCTGGAATTTGACGTGCGCGACCGCAAGGCGACGGAAAAAGCCATTGGCTCACTCTCGAGCGATTGGCGCGACATCGACATCCTGGTCAATAACGCCGGCAACGCCTACGGCTTCGATGCCATCGACGCGGGTGACCCCGACGACTGGGATGCCATGATCGATGGCAACGTGAAGGGCTTGCTTTACGTTAGCAAAGCCGTGACACCGGGTATGGTCGAGCGCGGGCGTGGGCACATCGTTAACCTGAGTTCCATTGCCGGGAAAGAAACCTACGCCAATGGCACGGTGTATTGCGCGTCCAAAGCCGCTGTGGAAGCCCTCAGCGCGGGTATGCGCCTGGACCTGACCCAGCACGGCATTAAGGTGACCAACATTGCACCCGGCGCGGTCGAGACGGAATTTTCGGAAGTGCGCTTTAAGGGCGACGAAGCGCGGGCTAAGAAAGTATATGAGGGTTTTGCGCCGTTGCGCGCCGAGGATATCGCCGACAGCATCGTGTACGCCATCAACGCTCCCGCCCATGTGACCATCGCCGACGTGACGATCTTGGCTGCGGCCCAAGCGGCAGCCACGACGGTGTACCGGAAGTGATTAGTTAAGAATTGAGCTCCTGGACAAGTACTTTCGGGTCGATATTGTGCCCGCCTTCGTAGGATTTGATTTGTAAAAAAGGTACACTGGTTTTTAAATTTTCCAGGTACTGAGCCGTATCAAACTGGATAAGGTACTGATCGCGGCTGCCATAGATGAAATAGGTGTCATCGGCAGGCAGCCGATCATTGGCGACGACATCGGTCAGGCCATTGGCGAAGTAGCCCGCCCACAAAATTAGCCGGTCACAGCGAAGTCGTCCGCCGTCGAGCCAGCGGCAGGCGGTGGCGGTGCCCTGTGAGAATCCAAGGACTGTTACCCGTACTTTTTCGGGGTCGTGATCTTTCAGAACGGTTTCGTAAAGACGGTCGAGGTAGGCCACATAGTCGTCGATCTCACTCTCGCGGGCTTCCCGCGTCATCCAGGAAGCACCCACGCGTTCCGAATGGCCTTTAAGATAGAATCTTGACAAAGCTTCCGGGGCCACGACGAACGTTTCTTCATCCTGAATTTTTTCAAATTTTTGGATGAAGTACTCCGCCAATTGGCCATACCCGTGCAGCACGAACCACACGTGGCGGGTACGCTTGGACATTTCTCCCAGGGTAAAATAACTGGCCGTGCGCGTCACGGCAATTTGGTGCGATTCAGCCATTAATTTGAAATTAATTGCGCGAGTACGCCTTCTTTAAGTGCGTAGCTGGATACCTCGATCCGCTCGATGTGGTAGGTTTTAATAAGATAATCGATCAAACAAACCGCCACGACAATCATATCTACCCGCAAGGCAATCATACCGGGAATGGCCATCCTTTCCTGCTGATCGCCTTGCAGCAGTTGTTCAAAACTGCGATAAAATTCGTCCAACGGCAGTTCAAAACCAGTTTGGGTGGCATCGGGCCATTGATCGGTCCGGTGCATAGCATCCATTGCCACCAACGTGTCGAACGAACCCGATGAGCCTACCAAAGTAGTAGGGGCGTATTGATGAACGGCGTTGGCCAGCGGAATTAGCGCTTCCTCGAAATAATTGTAAAGCCGTTTTCGGTCGGCGGCCGCCAGCGGGTCGGTGCGCATGAATTTTTCCAACAACCGCTGTCCGCCGATCTCGAAACTTTGTTTCCAAAGCACCTGATGGCGGTTGCCGATGATAAACTCCACGCTACCACCGCCGATGTCTACGACCAGCACCGGATCTTCGCCTAACTCGACTGCTGATCGCACGCCATAATAAATGTACTCGGCTTCTTGCGCTCCGTCGATAACGCAAATGACAATCCCCGTCTCGCGCTCGATCGTGCGGCAGAATTCTGCGGAGTTACCGGCGTTCCGAATCGCGCTCGTCCCGAAAGCAAAGGTAAGCTCAACGCGAATTTCGTGCTGCGTTAATACTTCCCGGAAATAACGCAACACGTCCAGGGCACGCTCGGTAGCGGCCCGGGTGATAATCCGGTCGTTGATGCCGCCCTGCCCAATTCGCGCCGCCCGGCTCTCGCGAAAAAGCGGCGTCTTATCCGGCGTGTCAGGATCGATAATAAGCAAATGAAATGTGGTGGTACCCAGGTCGATGATAGCCAGACGATTGTTCATTTCTAACGGGAGAAAGGTGGAAGGGCAGATGGGCCAACGGGGAACGGTCAATGGCTAACGGCGATCCGCTGGTACCATGATTGTCAAAAATAGCAGGTTTGGTTGAGAATGAGTATTTGAATATGATGATTTTTAGGAACTACGATCAGCTTTCGATGATATAAGTATCTGTTTACCAGATTGGTAAGAGCTTTCAGCTTTCAACTTTCAACTTTCAACTAACTAAACCCTTGATTTTCTGGTAAAACTACGTTTTCTTTGCAGTCCTGAAAATTCTGAGAGCCAACATACAAAACAATATATAGCGCTTATGCTTATTATCAACATCAAGGACAATGAGTCAATCGACCGCGCCTTAAAGCGGTACAAAAAGAAATTTGAAAGAACCGGCACCATGCGTCAGCTGCGTACCCGTCAGGCGTTCACAAAGCCTTCGGTTAAGCGTCGCCACGAGGTGTTGAACGCGATCTATAAGCAGAAGACGTACGGTCACCTGGAAGACTAGTCCGGTTTCGGAATTTTCTTTTCCTATATTTGAGCTGAAAGGGCCTTGCCTTTTCAGCTTTTTTGGCTTGAGTTCCACCGTCACAGGCTCACACTTTAAGCTAATCCGTAACCTTGGTTATTTGTCCTCACGGGCTAGAAGCCCGTACCACAATACACCTGTCACAATATATGAGTTATCAGCTGTTTCTGGATCATTTGCGCTATGAGAAGCGCGTCAGTGGGCACACGCTGACGGCGTACAGCGGCGATTTGGACCAACTCGGCAAGTACCTGCTTTTCCAATACGAAATTAACGTGCCCGAAACCGTCACCGCGCCCATGCTACGGTCGTGGGTGGTGAGTTTGGTAGAAGAGGGGCTTAATCCCAGCTCAGTTAATCGGAAAATGGCGACAATGCGGTCGTTTTTTAAGTTTTTACGCGGACGGCAGCTGATCGTTAAAGATCCGGCCCGTAACCTGGTGGCGCTTAAAACCAAACGCAAATTGCCGGCTTTCGTGGAGGAAAAAGCCATCACCATGCTGCTCGATGAGCTGGAATTCACGGATGATTTTGCGGGAATGCGCGACCGCGTGACCCTGGAATTACTGTACGGTACCGGGATGCGACTTTCGGAATTGCTGGCTTTGCAGGAAAATGACCTTGATATTGAGCAGCGTATCGTGCGGGTGCAGGGTAAGCGCGCCAAAGAACGACTCGTACCGATTACCAAGCCTCTGGCGCAACTGCTCACCCAATATACGGCAGTTCGTGCCCCAGAGGCCGACGTGCAAGCCCTTATCCTGACAGACACCGGCAAAGCAGCCTATCCGGTATTTGTGCAGCGCATGGTAAAGAAGTATCTGTCGGCGGTCACGACTCTATCCCAGAAAAGTCCGCACGTGCTGCGGCATACCTACGCCACGCATTTGCTCAATCGTGGGGCTGATCTGAACGCCATCAAGGAATTGCTGGGCCACGCCAACCTCGCCGCCACGCAAATCTACACGCATAATTCAATCGAGAAACTCAAAAAATCTCACCAACAGGCGCACCCGAAAGCGTAGTTTAGTTAATAATTGACAGTGGATAATTGACAGTGATAAATTTGGGTTTTAAGCCTTAAAGCCACTTTTTTGAAATATATTTGCCCATTGGGAAATATAAAAACTGCCTAAGATAGACAAGCCTCTATTCTATTTGTGACCTTCCTCCTTTTTAAATAACTGTCAACCCGCACCGGCGTACCGGTCAATTTTCAACCAAATAAATGAATCACGTTTTTCAGGATTCCGTCGTCACTAAGTACAATATCTTCAATAGCCTCTTTCTGAGTTTACCCTACCGGGGGGTGTTTCAGACGGGCTCGTTACTTCCCTTGCTTTCCCAGAAGTGTGAGGGGGGATTCGCGGAGGGGAAGACGCCCCGGCAGGTTATCGAGGACTTCTTCGATGAGTACCTGGAAGAAGCCACGCCCGAACAGCGGATGGATTTGCTTTTTGCATTCATCCAATATATCGAGCGGCAGGTGGTACTTTTCGATTCGGTCGAAGATGCCGCTTTCGACCTCACCCACGAAATTAATGGCAAAGGCTCGATCAAATTTCTGGTCGACCGGCTTGATTCGGAAGCGATGCGCGAAAAGATGTTGGAAAAATTGCGAGATTTCAGCGTCAGAATCGTGCTCACGGCCCACCCTACGCAATTTTATCCCGGCAAAGTATTGGGGATTATTCATGATCTGGAGGATTCGATTAGAGCCAATGATTTCGGTACGGTGAATCAGCTGATCCTGCAATTGGGTAAAACGGCTTTTATCAACCACACTAAACCTACGCCCTACGACGAGGCTGTAAGTTTGTGCTGGTTCCTGGAAAACGTTTTTTACGAAGCCATTCCGGCCATCTTGAAAAAACTAATCAATAGCCTGGGTCTATCAGCGCACGATTGGCCATATCCCGAGGTATTCCGCCTGGGTTTCTGGCCGGGCGGCGACCGCGACGGCAACCCCTTCGTGAGCGCCGACACGACGCTGGCCGTGGCAGCCAAACTGCGTGACTCGCTGCTGCGGGGCTACTACCGCGACATCCGTACGTTGAAACGTCGGTTGACGTTCCGGGGCGTTGAGGATAAAGTCGCGCTGATGGAGCTCAAGATGAACAGCACAATTTTCGGACCGGAGGCGGAAGGCTACCAGACTGCCGACGAGCTAATGGGCGAGTTGCAGGCGGCGCGGCAGGTACTGGTCGACAAGCATCAGGGCCTCTTCCTGGAAACGCTCGATACCTTTATCCTGAAACTGAAACTCTTCGGATTTTTCTTCGACAGCATCGATATCCGGCAGGATAGTCGCAAGCACACCAAAGCTTGGGAGGATATTCTGAAGAGACTGGAAACAAAAATTCCGCTCCTTAAATACGACGATTACCAAAGCTGGGACGAAAAACGCAAAATC
>JBBSSJ010000082.1:0-16280 GCA_038242095.1 Cytophagales bacterium | reverse complement strand
TCGTTTGGCCGCGAAAATTGGGATCCATTCGTTTGATGTCCTGGCGGTGGCTATTTTTGACGTCCCAGTTGATCAGGTCCAACGGGTACTCTTTCAAGTACCATACGGCTTCCGGTAGATCAAAGTTTGGCGTTCCGGTCAGCGCGGTGAAAATATTCCAGGCCCCTTCTTTTTCGGGGCGCTCGGCTTGCCAGTGGTCGAGGATGGCCTGCTTATACTTAGCCCGCAGCGTGTCGTTTAAGGCGTAGCGATACAGCCCCCAGTAGCCTACAAAGTACATTTCATCATCAGAGTGGTTCCAGCCATCCGACAGGTTTTGGGCCAAAGCGCCCGCCGCGTCGGTGGCCTGGCCGATTACATTCATCGGGCGCATTAGGTTTTCCAGATACCCTTCTTTTTGCAGCAGTTCCAGCGCTTTGGCCTTGTACTTTTCTTTTTTGGTAAAATGATAAGCCGTTTGCAGCATCGCCGTGATGTTGGATGAGTTCAGCTTGCGGTCGCCGATATTGGTCGGGAAGCTGTTGACGTAAGCCGGATTCCACTTGCCCCATTGCGTCGGCTTGCTGTCGTAGTCGATCAAGTACATATCATGGTCTAAAATGTGGCCCATGAGGGTGTCGATGAGCGCAATGGACCGCTTCTTTAAGTTTGGATCATCCATGAGTTCGGCCATCGCGCCGAAGGCAAAAATGTGGCCGATGGCTTCGTCGCTGCTCGTGGTGGCCTTCCAGTCCCATTCGGGATTGTCGGAATGCTGCCAACGATCCGGGTCGGCCAGTTGGTCGATGTAGCCTCGCCGCTCGAAGGAGCGCGACGGAAAACCCGCCACCGGGTTGATGGTGTACAACCTCTCCATCGCGTCCAGTAACTCGCGGCAATTTTGCAAGGCTTCGGTATCTTTCGTCACCTTGTACCGAAATATTTCCCCGGCCAAATACATGGATGTCCACAGCCCATCGTTGTCCGAATCCTGCATATATCCCGTACTCAGATTGCCCTTGTCCATCCTCGTGAGCGTGGCGTTAAAGCCGTTGCGGATGTGGCGCAACCTGACCTGCTGGTCGTAGAAAACGGCCTTTTCGTGCAGCGTCACGGACTTGAATTTCAGCTCGCCCAGCCCTGATTTTGTCAAAATAAGCACCGAATTTTTCTGGCCTTCGGCGATGTCCACCACGTCGTTGCCCGGCAGCCAGCGCTCGCCGTAGTAGTAGTCGATGTTGCCCTTAGCATCCACCGCAAAGGCCCCCTGCGACGTGCCGAACCAGGTTTTGTCACCAATTGCCCTGACCGCCGTGATGTCGGTGGCGGGGAGTTTGGTTTTGAGATCGGCTTTTTTCGTCGCCGGATTCCATTCCAGATAGCCTGCCGCAGTACCGACCATGACTTTGGCATGATCGGTGAGGTCGAAAGCCGTGAAGTTTTCTCCTTCTAGTACCTTAGTCAATTCCAGGGAGGCAGGTGTAAAGGTGTATAAGCCTGTTTTTGTCAAAATCCAGAACTGTATCTTCTGCGGCTGGTATTTCAGAGCGAGGATATCGGCCAGCTCTCCCTGCCACACCTTTTTGTTTTCCACTAAAAACTTCAACGCATTTCCATCCGAAACCAGAAAAGCGAAATCCTCGCCGCCCGCAAAAAGTTTGGCATTGGCTAATCCGTGTTCGTCGTAAAGCGAACCCGCCCAGGCGTCGCTCAGGACGGCCTTATCACTTAGGAAAACGAACTGATTTTGGTACAAATCCAGGTCGCTCAGTTTTTTATCTTTGTTAAAACGGTAGCGTCCATCCGGCACGAGTTCGCCGGGGTAAAGGAACTCGCCGCCGTGCGGTTGCATCAGTCCTTCAGAAGACAGGATTTTGATCACGCCATTGCGGTCGGTGCGAACTTTTTTCAAGTCGAGAGTTGGCGAGTCGAGGTAGTATTTTACGCTGTATTCTTGCAGGAAAGGTTTGTCTTGATAGGGGCGCTGGGCGATTGTTTGACCAAACGTAAAGCATAAAAAGAGGACGATAATAAATTTTCGCATAAAGACTGCTTTTGAAAATTGATTGTGACTTATCATTTTTTTACATCTTTCGGATCGACCACCACATACTTGATCGCCTCTCCCTTCCCGCCCTTACTGTAAGAATACGTAATCCGCAGCAGCCCGTCCGCGCTCTGCGTCAGGCAGGGATAGGAAAAGCTACCTCCACCTTTCGGTTCGTTCTCCAAATACGTTTTCCACTTCCAGCTTTTTCCTTCGTCGTCCGAGAGGAACAGCGCCAGGCGATAGCGTCCGTCTTCTAGGTCGTTACCGACGAACGCCCAGGTACCGTTGCGCAGGGCCAGCAGTTCTACGCTGGCCGTATTTGGGATGTCCGTCTTAGTGGCCGCCGACCAGCTTTGCCCGCCATCGGCCGACTCGCTGACCTGCACCCGCGTGGGCCAATCGCCGCTGTCGCGGAGGTAGGCCACCAGATTCCCATTTTTCTTCTTCGCCAAAGCGGGCTGGATCGGCCCGCGCCCCACGAGTGGCAGGCTGGGTAGCCAGGTGGCTCCATCATCCTCGGAAATCGCCATGAGTGAAAAATTGTAGCCGTCGGAATACAGCGGCAGGACGATTTTATGGTTTCCCAGCAGCATCGGCTTGATGCGGGTCATCCAGCCGATGCTGCGCTTGGTAGGATCGGTGGCGGCTTCGGCGATCATCTGATCGTAAGGCGGGGCGTATTCGGCCCAGCCACGCGGTAGTTCGGGCAGCAATTTCAGTTTAGCCACCACCTCGGTGGCAAAGGTATCGTCGGGCTTTAGAAAAATATTATCCTGCCAATTCCAGTTGGGCGCTCCCTCGCTGCCGAAATCAGTGGCGGTGCGCAGCCGCAGGATGGATTGTTCCCAGCGGTTGGCCTGTACGGCAATCCAGACCAGAAAGAGCTTCTTTTCGTGGTTTAAGAAAAGCACGGGATTGCAGTCGGGCAGGTGGGGCGTATCGGCCAGCAGGAAGGGCGGCGACCATTGCTTACCTCCCTTTTTCAGCCGCGCTCCCATGATGCGTACGTCGTCGGCGGTGCGCTCGCCGCTGCCCTGAAACCAGGCTGCGAGCTGGTCGCCGTTGGGTAGTTCGACCAGGCTACTGCCGTGGGCGTGTTCGGGTTGCGCGGGGAAAATCAGGGTTTCGGAAGCTTTAGGCGTGGGCTTCAATGCGGGTTGGCCACGTACGGCGAAGACCGTTGTAATCGTCAAAAGAAATATAAGCTGTATTTTCTGGTACATGAAGTTAACCATTGGTGTGGCTTAATTACTGATTTACGCTCCGATTGGGCTATTGCAGATTTAACAAAATGATACTATACGCGGGCTGAAAATGTCCCTCAGGTTATCAATTCCGCCATTTGCGGAAATCGAAGATAGATTAGCGGCATATGCGACTTTAATCGGCCAAGAAACCTGTAAATTTAGGATTCTAAATAAAAAATCGTCGGATAGTACTATTTGATTAGACAGCTATTCATGAAAATATATCGTAACCTACCCCTTCTCAACCATGAATCAGCCCAACGTTGCTTTACTTCGTCAGTTTATTGACGGCGACCGAAGTGCTTTTGGAAAACTTTATCAAATGTACCGCAAGCCCGCCCTGCGCTTCTGTATCACACTGCTCAAAGACGAAGCCGAAGCCGAAAATGTCCTCCACGAGGTGTTCTTGAAAATTTGGGAAAGGAGGGAGCAGATCAATCCTGATCTGAATTTCAACTCCTATTTGTTTACCTGTCTGCGAAACTACGCTTTCGATCACTTCAAACGTATGGAGAAGGACTGGAAGCTGCGGGAACAGTATCTGCAACAGATGACTCACCAACTGTCCGAAGAGGCCGAGGATAAAGACGATCAGTTTCAGTTGCTGAACGAAGTGGTCGGCAGTCTTTCCGAGAAGCGCAAGCAGGTGCTTCTGCTCAATGTCTATGAAGGCAAATCTTACCAGGAAATCGCCGAGTTGATGGAGATTTCCAAAAACACGGTCAAAAATCAATTGGTCAAGGCACGGCAGATTTTACGTGAGCAATTTGCGGTGGCTTTTGCCTGAGGTTGCGGTGAAAGAGCCATACTCCCCACAGAGTCCTGAAGGGGCGCAATATCATCCTGACAAAAAGAAAATATAGCTTCGATAGCCCGATTGATCGGCTGAGCCGTATTATGTGTAAACCAGCCAATTAGTCCCGATGCCGCCGCACGATAGAGCGATTCATTTGATTGAGAAACTGGTTGGAAACGCGCTGTCGGAAGAGGAACTGAACGAGCTTTTGTTCGGCATCGGGCAGCAGGAAATGACGGCCGAGTATTCCACTATTTTGGAAAATTACTTTTACGAATTGCTTACGAAGGATCAGGAATAATTTTCACACTCAAACCAATCGAATGCTATGAAAACAGGATTACTTCTCTATCTACGAGCGGGTTTTGCGGCGGCGCTCATGCTCGCGCTGACCGCTTCGGTGGTCTGGGCGGGTTCGCCTAGGACGATAGCACCGCCCGTCGAACGCCCCGTACGCGGCACAGTTTCGTCGCAAGCCGATGGGGCTTCGCTCGCGGGGGTCAACATCGTGCTGAAAGGCACTCAAATCGGCACTTCTACGGACGCAACCGGTGGTTTTTCACTCTCGGTACCCGACAACGGGGCTACACTGGTCTTTTCCTTCATCGGCTACGAGTCGAAGGAAGTGGCGGTGGGCAAGCGCAGCGTCATCGACGTGGCCCTAACCGAAAGCGCCGAAAATTTACAGGAAGTTGTAGTAACAGCCCTGGGCATCAAGCGCGACGAGCGTTCGCTTGGCTACTCGGTGGGCAAGGTGGACGGCAAAGACCTGAGCCGCGTGGCGCAGGAAAACGTCCTTAACGGTCTGGCGGGTAAGGTGCCGGGTGTCACGATCAGTTCTACGGGCGGGGCGGGTTCGTCGGTGAGCATGGTGATTCGCGGCGCGACTTCGCTGAGCAATGACAACCAGCCGCTGTTCGTCGTGGACGGTGTACCCATTACTAACACCCTCAACAACATCAGCCAGGTGGGGCGCGACAACCGCGTGGATTACGGCAACGCCATCGCCGACCTCAACCCCAACGACATTGAAAGCGTCTCGATTCTGAAAGGCCCCAGCGCGGCGGCTCTTTACGGCTCGCGGGCGGGCAACGGCGTGGTGCTGATTACGACCAAAAACGGCTCGGGCAGCAAGAAGATGACGGTCAACATTTCGTCGAATACCGTTTTTGAAAAACCCTACAAATTCCTGGATTTTCACTCCAAGTTTGCCACGGGCGTGCTGCCTTTCACGCCCGCCAACAACCCGTTTCCGGGCGGCGTACTGGTGATCGAGGAGGGCTCCTCCGGTGGTTCGGGTCCTGAACTGGACAAGGGCTATAAAGCCATCCAATGGAACAGTCCGCTGGATGCCAGCGGCAAGCCGATCCCGACCGAACTGGTATCGCATCCCGACAACGTCCGCAATTTCGTGCAGACGGGCATCACCACGACCAACGGCGTGTCGATTGCCAACAGCAACGAGCGGGTGACGTACCGTCTTTCCTATTCCAATTTGCAGAACAAGGGTATTATCCCTAATTCCGATTTATTCAAAAACTCTTTGGCATTGAGTTCGACGCTGAAATTGAGCGAGAAATTGCGGCTAAGTACCAACGTGGACCTGAGCCGTAACAATTCCAACAACCGCCCGGCGGGCAACCGGGGTACCAATCCCATGCAGTGGGCCTATGCCGTGTCGCCCCACATCGACATCCGCGAATTGAAGGACTATTGGCTGCCGGGTCAGGAGGGCATTCAGCAGCGTTCGCAGGACCCCAAGGAATTTAACAATCCGTATTTCCTGGCCTACGAGGTCAACAACAGCTTCGTGCGTGACCGCGTGTTCGGCAACCTGAAGGCGGATTGGCAAATCACGCCCGAGTTTAGCCTGATGGGGCGGTTTTCGCTGGACACCTACAACGAGCAGCGCGAAACCAAAATCGGCAACAGCTACACGGGCGAGCCGAGGGGTGCTTACGGCATTATCAACCTGCAACGCTTCGAGCGCAACTCCGACTTCCTGGCTACCTACGCCAAGGATTTGGGCGATTTCAGCGTCTCGTTTTCGGGTGGGGGAAATATCCGCTACCAGAAAACGGGGGATGTAAGCAACGCCAGCAAGTCAGGTACGGGGCTGGTCATTCCGGGACTTTTTACCCTAGGTAACATCGCGCAGGCTAACATCCAGTACAATAGCTACCGGACGCAAAGGGCCATTTACAGCGTGTACGGCCTGGTCAATCTGGGTTTCAAGGACATGGTGTACCTGGACTTGACGGCCCGCAACGACTGGTCAAGTACGCTGCCCAAAGCCAACCGCTCGTACTTTTACCCGTCGGCTTCGCTGAGTGTGCTGCTCAACGAGATGATTCCATTCTCTAATCAGGTCACTTTGTTGAAAGTGCGCGGCGGTGTGGCGCAGGTGGGTAACGACACCAACCCTTACTCGCTGCTCAACACGCTGCAAAACTATGAAGCCTGGGGGAACATTACCCGGTTGTCGAAGTCAGGTAATATTCTGCTACCCGACCTGAAACCCGAAATCGCCACTTCCTACGAGGCGGGCATCGACTTCGCGCTGTTCCGCAACCGGCTGCGCTTCTCGGGAACGTATTATATGGTGGAAAACCGCAACCAAATTATCCCCACGCTGCTGCCGCCTTCATCGGGCTTCTCGTCAAAGAACATTAACGCCGGCTTGCTGGTCAGCAAGGGCATCGAACTTTCGCTGGGCGGCACACCCATCGACAAGGGCGACTGGCGGCTGGACATCAACACCAACATCACGCGCAACACCACCACGATCAAAGAGTTGTCGGACGGCCTGCCTTTCTACACCCTCTGGACTGACGCCAAAGGCGGGGCCTGGACGTACGTGGGCGAGAAAATCGGCGACATTTACGACGCCGAACTCGTGACCGTAACCGACAAGAGTTCGCCCTACTTCGGCTACCCGATTCTGGACGACGAAGGTTCGTGGCAGGATGTGCGGGCCAGTAACAGCCGCAACAAGGTCGGTAATTTCAATCCCAAGTTCATCATGGGCGGCCAAATTGCCCTCACCTACAAGGCGTTCAGTCTGAATATGTCCTTCGACTGGCGCCACGGCGGTGACTTTGTTTCGCAAACTTATCGCTATGCCGAATCGGATTTGAAAACGCAGCGTTTCCTGGACAAACTCATCAATCCCAACGGCCTGACGGGCGATGCGCTGGTCAATTATCTGAAAGCCAACGCTGGTGAACTCATCAAAGTCAACGGCAATAAATTCAACATCGTGGGTGGCCCAACGGAAGAATACGGTGGGTTTCCGTTCAAGTACGGCGGCAACACCTACCCCTACGCGGTGTTTAATCCGGGCGTTGTGGCCCAGTACAACGCCGAGGGCGACGTAATTGGCTATACCGAAAACCTCGGCGGCCCGGACACAAAGTATATTCCCTACGGCGACAACTACCCGTGGAGCTTTACCAAAGCCGCCATGTTCGACGCCGACTTCGTGAAGCTACGGGAGATATCGCTGTCCTACAACCTGCCGTCTGCTTTTACCAAAAAGCTAAAAATGCAGAACGCCAGCGTGTCGGTGTACAGCCGCAACATCATTCTGTGGACCAAGGCCAAAATCGGCGTCGACCCCGAAATGGCCTTTCAGCAAGAATCCGGGGCACAAGCCGGTACCCAGTTCAAGCAAGGCATCGAGCGCTACAACGTCATTCCGTGGGTAATGCCCGTTGGCGTGCGGCTTAGTTTGACTTTTTAAATGAGTGTAGAGTTGAGAGTGATGATTTATCTCAATAAATTCATTTTCAATAAATTAATAAAAAAATATCATGAAATTAACTAACAAAAAATACCTCGTTTTCCTGGTTCTGCTGACATCTTTCTTTTCTTGCAAAGACCTGACGGAACTCAATGAAAACCCTAACGGCGTGGACGCCGACCAGGTGAATCCTAACCTGATCATGCCCACCGTACTGACTGAAACCGGCAAAGCCTACCTCAATCTGGGCTACCAGGACATCGCCGGGGTGATGCAGCACACGCAAAAAGACGCCTTCTCGGGCGGGCACAATAGCTACGACTGGTCGAACCAAAGCTGGGGCGGCTACTATGACATTCTGCGCAACAACGATTTGCTGTACAAACGCGCGGTAGAGGCGAATTTTGAATTTCACCAGGGTGTCGCGCTGGTGATGCGGGCGTTTGTGTTTGGCCTCATTACCGATTTGTGGGGCGATGCGCCCTACACCAGCGCCCTGAAAGGTGAATTGGGAAAAAAGGAAGATATTTTCCCCGCCTTCGATCCCCAGGAAACGATTTACACGGGCATTCTGGCCGATTTGGAAAAAGCCAATACGCTGTTATCCAAATCCAAAGGTGAATATTCGGGCATAATCGACAATGTGGACGTGTACTACGGTGGCAATCCGGCGGGCTGGCGGAAGTTTGCCAACTCGCTGGCGTTGCGGTATTTCATGCGAATTTCGGCCAAGAAACCCGATATAGCCAAAGCAGGTATCGAAAAAATCGTGGCCGATGCGGCTAAATACCCGATCATTACCAGCAGCACGGAGGACGCCACCATGAGCTTTCCCGGTACGAGCGACGGCACTTCCTGGCCCGCCAACACCGTTTATGACGCCAGCGGCAGCAACTTCCGCCGCATCAAAATGGCCGCCACACTGGTGGAAGCCCTCCAGGCAGTGAACGATCCCCGGTTGGCCGTTTGGGCCAATAAAGTGGAAGTGCCACTGGTGGTGGACGCCACCCTGCCCGCCGGAACCGACAAGATCGTGAATGGCAAGCGGCTGCTCTCGCCCGACAAAGTGGGCAAGGAAAAAATCAACACCGACCCGAATTACGTCGGCCTGCCCACGAGTTTTTCGGCCCTGCCCTCGACTTACAACCTCAACCCTACGCCGGGCCAAACCTCGTTCAATCCGCACGTCTCTTACCTGAATGATATTTATCGCAAAGCCAGCGGCCCGCTGCTGAAAGCGCGTTTGATCTCCGCCGCCGAGGTACATTTTATTCTGGCCGAAGCTTCGCTGAAAGGATGGAACGCCGGTGGCGCCGAAGCGCAGTACGAAGCAGGCGTCCAGAATTCGCTGGAAACCTGGGGCGTGAGTGACCAATACGCGACCTATATTGCGCAAAAAGGCGTAGCCTACGATGGTACTTTAAAGCAGATCATGGAGCAAAAATGGATTGCCAGCTGGACCGCCGCCACCGAGTCGTGGTTCGATTTCCGGCGAACCGGACTGCCCGCCCTCAAAGCGGGCCCCGTCGCCAAGCGGTCGGTGCTGCCCGTGCGCTTCTACTACATGCAAAACGAACTGAATATCAACGCCGACAATGCGAAAGCGGCCGTGGAGAAGCTGGAAGTGACCAACTACTCCCAGGCCGACAACAAGAACAGCGCCTGGTCGAAGCCCTGGCTGCTGCAAGGCACGGGCAAACCCTGGTAATTATATAGGTTAGTGATTAAATGGGTGGGCACGTTTCTTGCCCGTTTTTATATAATTTTAGCTAAGAAATCATGAAAAAACTGCTGGCGGTTGTCGCTTATTTAATCTTTGCTCCTTGTTTTGCCCAGGAAACCATTACCGCGTCCACCGCGCTGGATGCCTACCTGAAAAACGGCGACACCTCCTACACCTGGTCGGTGCGGGATTCGTTTCAGATCGCCACTGTCAAGGGCTATAATCTATATTTGACCTCCCAGAAATGGCGGCAGTACACCTGGCGGCACCAGTTGACGGTGCTGGTGCCGGAAAAAGTCGAACACGACGGGGCATTGCTTTTCATTTCGGGTGGTTCTAATAAAGACGAGGTACCCAACTGGAAGAAAAATGACGATGGCACGACGGTCAGTATTGGGGAAATTGCGATGAAAAATAACGCCATCGTCGCTATCTTACGTCAGACGCCCAACCAGCCGTTGTTTGGCGACCGGACGGAGGATGAGATCATTTCCTATACCCTCCACCAATTCAAGGAAGACGGCGATTACTCCTGGCCGCTGCTGTTCCCAATGGTTAAAAGCGCGGTGCGCAGCATGGATGCGATTCAGGATTTTGCCAAAAACACTTTGAAAAAGCCCATCAATCGCTTCGTGGTGTCAGGGGCTTCCAAGCGCGGCTGGACCACCTGGCTCACCGGGTCGCAGGATAAGCGCGTGGTAGCCATCGGGCCGATGGTAATCGATATGTTGAACATGCCCGTTAACATAAAATACCACCTCACGGCCTGGGGCGATTACAGCGTCGAAATCCAGGATTATGTGGATTTGGGCATTCCGCAAAGCATGGAAAGCGAAAGCGGCCGGGCCATGGCTACCATGATCGACCCGTACGCCTACCGCCAAACGCTTACCATGCCCAAGATGATTTTCATCGGTACCAACGACCCCTACTGGCCCGTGGATGCGGTCAAAAATTACCTCGACAGTATTCCCGGCAAAAATCTGCTTCACTACGTTCCCAACGCGGGACACGACCTCAGCGACGGCAAGCAGGCACTCAACGCCCTCAGCTCGTTCTTCGGTACCACTTTGCAGAACAAACCATATCCCGAATGCGACTGGGAGTTTGTCAAAAACAGTGACGAGATTGCCCTTAAAGTTAAAGCCAGTTCCGACCAACTCCTGGATGCCATCGTATGGTCCGCAGACTCGGAGGACCGCGATTTCAGGAACGAAACCTTCACCAGCCGCAGCCTGGGTGTAGAACACAAAGCCGATGTGTCAATCAATGTTCCCTTGCCCGAAAGTGGCTTCCGGGCTTTCTACGTGGACTTGAAATACCAATCACCCAACAGCGGCAGCTACACGGTAAGCACCCGCGTGTTCGTCAGTGATGCGTCAGGCATCTTGTAGAGATGTAGCACGCTACGTCTAACTATGTGGCTACGTCTGGCAGCGAATCGGCAAAGCAGCAAAGAGAACTTCCAAAACGACCAATAAATTAACAGTTTTGCTAAAATTCCAACTTCCCCTCCTCTTACTACTTTCATCCGTTACGCTTGCGCAATCTCCTTCCCCTCGGGCAACGGCTCTAGCCGAGCGACTGGACCTCGACGCCAAAATCGACCAGCGGCTTTTGTTTCCCACTGCCACGCCCGACCGCGTGATTATGAATCTGACCGAGACACCCGAAACTTCGGTAGCGATCAACTGGCGCACCGATCTTACGCAGGGGCAGAGCGAGCTTCAGTGGGCAGTGGCCACGGACGGGCCGGAGTTTTTGGAGCGCGTGCAGAGAATTCCGTCGGTGGTAGAATTTCTTTCGGTCAAAAATGGTGAGGTGACCATCGAGGCTAACTATCACTCGGCGCGATTAGAGGACTTACAACCGGAGCAGACCTACGGCTATCGCGTAGGCTTCGGCGATCATTGGAGCGAGTGGCATCAATTCAAAATGCCCGCTTCCGGCAAGGCTTTGTCGTTCGTGTACTTTGGCGATGCGCAGAATGATGTCAAATCTATGTGGTCGCGGGTGATTCGTGAATCATACAAGAAAATGCCGCAGGTAGATTTCATGCTCCACGCGGGCGACTTGATTAACCGCTCCAACGAAGACATTGAATGGGGCGGGTGGTTTCATGCCGGGTCGTTCATCCATTCGACCGTACCCAGCATGATGACGCCCGGCAACCATGAGTACGCCAAAGGGGTAATCCTTTCGCCGCAATGGAGGAAGCAATTCAACCTGCCTGCGAACGGTCCGAAAGGGCTGGAAGAAACCTGCTACCAGGTAAATTATAAACAGTTGAAGGTAGTTTCGCTGGATGCCGAACAGATCGACGAGTCGCCGAATTTTGCCGCCCAGCAAGCCGCCTGGCTGGACTCGATTCTGACCAACGACCCGCGCGAGTGGACGGTATTGACGCTCCACTACCCGTTTTACTCCACCAAACCCAACCGTGATAATGTTGAGCTGCGCGATCGTTTCAAGCCCATCATTGATAAGCATCGCGTGGATCTGGTACTGCAAGGCCACGACCACGCCTACGGCCGCGGCAGCGTGGCCAACGCGCCGCTCGCCGCCAGCAGTCGCAAGACATCCTCCGCGACGGTTTACGTCGTTTCGGTGTCCGGTCCCAAGATGTACGATGTCTCTGAGGACCCCTGGATGGATCGCCGCGCCAGCGGCATCCAGCTTTTTCAACTCATTTCGCTGGAAGGCAAGGAATTGCTTTACCAAGCCTTCACGGCCACGGGTGAGTTGTACGATACTTTTCTATTGGAAAAAGGAAGGGATGGTACTAACATGATGACCAATAAAGTTCCGGCGAAGGAGGAGCGAGTGAAGTAATTTGAAAAGAGTAGTCGCCTCTACGGCAAACCAACCTCCAGACCATGGAATCCAACGTCCTGATCGAAGTGTTTCTGCTCCTCGGCCTGGCGGCTATCATGCTCATTACTAGCCCTCCGGGCGGTAATTCATTACTTGCCTAATTCATTTTGGCGCCGAAAACTTCCGAATCGGGCTAAAACGCTCATACGATTCGTAAATCGCTTCGCCTTCGGGCTGCATGCGCGGGTCGTTGGTTTGGGTCAGGTACTCCTGCAATTCCGAAGCAAGTTTATCCCGCGTCGCCCGGAAGTCAGGTTTGTCGGCCAGGTTTTCCAGACAGTAGGGGTCTTTTTTGATGTCGTACAACTCAACTTCCGGTCTTTTATCCACGGCCGAATGGAAAAACGGGGCCACCGCCGGTTCGTTGCGATGCTGCTGCAGGAACAGATCCACAAAATCGTCGATGTCGTGGTAAGCGCCGTCCATGGGGCCCAGCGTACCGTCTTCCTCGAACTTTTGCGGGTCTCCGGCGGGCCAGCGTTCGGGGTGGACGTTCCAGATATAGAGGTAGTCGGTCGTCCGCATAGCCCGTTGCGGGTACCCCAGATTGTTGTAGCGCGACGACGAATGCCGCTCCCGCGAGGCGTACACGGCCCGGCGGGTGGTGTCCAATATTCCCGATTTTTCGCTGGTCAGAATATCCATCATATCACGGCCCGCCATGCCGATGACTTCGGGGGCATCGATGCCCGCCGCCGCCAGGAAAGTTGGGGACAGATCGACGAGGCTCACCAAATCGTCGACCGTGCGGCCGCCCTTAATTTCGATGCCCCAGCGGATGGCCAGCGGCATGTGAATGCCGTATTCGTAGCAATTGGCCTTGGCGCGGGGGAAGGCCATCCCGTTATCGGACGTGACCACGATCAGCGTATTGTCCAGCTCGCCGCGCGCTTCCAGCGCTTTAAGCATCCGGTCGAGATGGCTGTCCTGCCACTGGATCTCGAAGAGGTAATCCAGAATGTCGGAGCGTACTTCGGGATGGTCGGGCATGAAGCCGGGTACCGTCACTTTAACGGCCGACAGACCGGATTTTGCACCTAGACCTGACCCGAACGGGCGGTGGGGCTCGTAGGCCCCCATCCAGAAGCAGAAGGGCAAACTATCGGGCTTTTGGGCCAGAAAGTCTTCAAAATTAGCGGCGTAGTCGTTGGCGTTGATCCCGGCGGGCGAGTCGGCCTTGCGGGAGTCGTAGGATTTCCCGGCGGGATTATTGTCGCGGCCCACGACTTTGCCCGGCCCCCAGCCCTTCCCCGTCAGGCCCACGAAGTACCCGGCGCGTTCGAGCAGGTCGGGGTAGGTGGTCAGGTCGGCGGGGAAGGTGCTGGCGTGGGTGCCCGCCTCGCGGAGTTGCCAACAGTTTTTGCCCGTCAGGATCGCGGCGCGCGACGGGCTGCAACCCGGCGAGGCCGAAAAAGCATTGGTGAACAGAATACCCTCCCGCGCCACGCGATCGAAGGCGGGCGTACTGACCGCCCGGTCGCCGTAAGCCGAGGCATGAGGGTACGACTGGTCGTCGGAGATGACGAAGAGGATGTTGGGCGGGGCCGACCCTCGGTGATTATTCTTGGTTTTGGAAAGCGAGGTTGTGACGTTTTTTAAGCCAATCTTTGGCGCTCCTCTTTTACAGGAAACAACCAGGAGCGCCATGGAAGACGAGAGAATAAAGAGGAGGATAAAACGAGCGTTGCGATTCATTTTTCTGGGATTATGGGCAGAGATGGTTAACGGATCGTGGTCTTCAAAGGTGTCATATTCAGGGACGACACCCGACCGATTCCACCACAAACTGCCCGTCGACCTCCCGGTAGGTGGCACCGACGCTCCGGCAGATCCTGGCAATTTTCTCGCGTAACGACTCGTTTCCCAGCGATATGGTGAGCTTGCAGTAATCAAACAGGGCATCGTTGAACAGAATCGTCACGCCGTACTGGGCTTCCAACTGCCGCAAAACCACACTGGCGGGGGCATCAAGGTAACGCAGAGGTGACGTATACGCTGGCCCGGTCACCGGCAGGGGGTAGTCGATCAGGCGGCGGTCGACGGTTTGGCTAGTGCGATCAAAAACGGCTCTCTGGTTGGGCAGCACAAACAGACCTGCCTGGGGAGAGGGATGGAGTCCGGAATTTTGCAGCCGATGCACCGATACCCCCCCGGTCCTTACCTCCACTGAGATATCGCGCTCGTCAACGAAGGCCCGGACGTCGAAGTGGGTACCGTAAGTCGTAGTCACCAATTCGTTGGTGTAGACATAAAAGGGCCTGATAGAATCGCTCGCTATCTCGAAAAGCGCCTCTCCCGTTAGCACCGCCGCCCGCTGGAAGGCTGCGAAATGCACCGGATAGCTCAAGTTACTATTTTTCTCGAGTGTCACCTTAGTTTGGTCTTCCAGGACAAAAACCATCGGCTTTTCTTGGCGGTTGACTTTTTCGATCAGCATTTCATCGGTTGCAATCCCTGCCACCAATCCCCGGTAGGTAACGGGCCCGGCGGGTTGCAGCTGCCAGGCTAGCCACGCTACGACCAACGAGAGCGCGAGGCCCACGGCCCATTGCCAAGGCGGGTAGGCGTTGAAAAAATTGCGGGCCACGCCGCCGCCCGTGCCCAGGTTGGCGCTGATGCGGTTCCACACCAGGCGACGGTCCAGCAGGGGCGCGTCGACTGCCTCAGCCTGATGCAAATCGCGCACGAGACGCCTGGCGCGCTCGAATTCGCGGGCTGACTCGGGGTGCTCGTTCGGGAATTGACGCCAGCGCCGCTCGTCGTGGCTGGTGAGTACCCATCGGACGAAGGAGTCGTCGTCCAGGAAATCTTTAAGGTGGTGGTAGCGGTCGTCGTTCATTTGTGATAAATGTCCATCATGGCGGATTTTGTACGCTATGCAATAGGATCAATGGACAGCTTCGAAAAGCACTGGCAAGATACTCAGCGAGATGACCGCCCGCAGGGTGACCCGCAGCACGGCGTAGGACTTGGAGAGCAGATTTTTGACCGTCTGTCCGGATACGCCCATCGTCTCGGCGGCTTCGTCGAGGCTGAAGCCCTGATAAAAGCGCAGGTGAACGGCCTCCCGCTGGCGGTTGCTCAGGTGCGAGAGCGCGTCCTGAATGGCCTGGACCCGGCTCGGGCGCAACTCGCGGCCTCTGTTGTGATCCCCGGAAGAAAGCACGGAAAGATAATCCAGAAAATCGTCTATGTCTTCGCTGCCCTCGAAAATATCGTGGTGCAGGGTGTGCCCAAGCTGCTGGCGCAAAGCCCGGAAAAGGTACAGCTTCACGTGATCGACTTCGTGCAGGTGCTCGCGCTGCCGCCACAGCGCCACAAAGACGTCCTGGATAGCGTCTTCGATCAGCGCCGGATCGGACGTGATGCTAAACCCATAATGCCCCATCGCCCGGAAATACCGTTTGTAGAGTTTTTCCAGGGCGGCGGCATTGCCCCGCTGGAAGGAGATCCAGAGGTCGCGATCGTGTTTCAGAACGGGTAGATGGGTAACGTAATTATTCTAAAAAATAGAACCGACAAGAACACTATTTTCTTATAAAAAAGCCAATAATATCTGTTATAACGATTTTCTCGCCTATCGCCCAGCGCGGCTCGTTCTTTTTTTGCAAAATTTTCCTGCTTCTGCAAGCGATTCTGAGGGTATGGTAGAAAATATTTCCTGCCTTTCTGATACTTTTCCCTCGAATGTTTTTTGTAAATCGTTTGTATTCAGTGAATAATCTTCAATATTTACAGCTTTCACCAAAACAAGCAACGACACATGGCTACCACTACCCTCAGTACGCCCTGGGTGGAATCTCCGTTCTTCGAACAGGAAATCGATCAGGCGAACTTGGACCCCGAAACCGAAGCACTGGCTCGCCGGT
>JBBSSJ010000081.1:0-16480 GCA_038242095.1 Cytophagales bacterium | reverse complement strand
TTTCCTGCGAGCGTACTTCGTTTTCATCCCATTTACACTTGGTGTCCGGTTGTAGTTACGCGAAGCCCCAACGTTCCATCTTTGGCGCTACAACGAGTTTTACCGAGGGTATGTATATACTTTCGGGGGCTGGACGCTTTACACCCCCTTCGTGCTTATTTTGGGCTATTTCTTGCTTAATGCATCGCTCATAACGGATTTTGTCAATAGTCTGAAAAGGGTTCCCAACTCTGAGGGGTCAATCCTTAGCGCGCTGGCTGTACTCGGCAATGGTCCCTACATGGAGACGGTCGAGTCTAAAACCGCCACAGGTACCACGCAGTTAAATGTAGAAGACTGCTATCTTTTTGAAACCGACCAGGGGACTTATTACGCCCAGACTGCCCAAGGCCGGGCGACAATTGGCATGTCGCTGGCCGAACTGGAAAACCGGCTGGACCCCGACCGCTTTTTTCGGGGAAACCGCCATTATATCATCAACCTGGACCATTTCGAGAGCCACACCTACTGGGATAAGGGAAAGTATGTACTCAGGAGCCGCAAGTTGCCCGGCCGCGATCTGGTCATGCCGCGCGCCCGATGGCAAAGTCTAAAAGAGGCTTTGAACAGGAACCAGGGCGTGATGAGTAGCCGCGCCGGGCTTATGCCGCGTTCCGATGATCCGCCAGCAGACGCGTGACGCCATGCTGCTTGATTAGTTCCTTAAAGAAGGAACCGTAGTACACCCCGCCGCTACCTGACGACCAAAGGCAATCGTAAAGTTCCTCCAGCGGGTCGCAGTCCGACAGGTAGGCATCAAAGCCTCCACCCAGTACGGGTAAATAATCGGTCTGGTCGGAGGCCAAGCAGACGATCACTCGCGGTATCTTTCGCAGCAACTGTAACGTTGCCTTACAGGGTGCGGCAGCGCTGACCAGACTGGCGTCGATAATTAAAACGTCGGGCAACGCGATGTTGATTTCGGCCAGCAGCGCGTCGAGCGAAGACACGCGGCCCATCAGGTTAAAACCCTGGTCCAGGATCACACGTCCGAGGGCCAGGCTAATCATGGATTCCGGGCGGGCTAAAAGGATATCGAAGTTAAGTTGAGTCAGGTAATTCACGGGAAAGGCGGTTAATTGAGTGATGCCCGAAAGTAGATATTAAGACAAAAGGCTACCTAGTCCGATTCCGTCAAATCAACGTGTGAGGGCTGGAATCAACGATTGTATTTCATGTTTTCCGTGAAATCACTACAGCGAACCGCGAAATCTACATGAAAATCCGTGAAATGAAGGGAGATATCGGTGTTCCACGGCCACCCTTCCCGCCAACAAATCGCCCGACTTGCCTAACCTGCGACCCTCGATGAATTCAATTGGATTGCGGCGCTCGATCTTACTGAATTTTCATATTATCGGATTTGGAATAATGAGTGTGAAAACCTATTTTCGGCATGTCAAATCAAAACTCATTTAGCCATGATTTCAAGTACTTTCATCACACACGGTTTGCGTCCGAGCGTATTCAGCTTACCCATTTCGAGTTGGTTTTTTGGGCTCGGGAAAAGAAGAGACGTTACCACAATTGAGTTTCACAAAGAGCCAAATGGCACGGTACCAAATCTACGCATTCGGGCGGCATGGCAACATGATCACTGCCCAGCATAACGAGTTGCTGGGGGAGCAGCCCGAGGCGGAACGGGGGCAACGGCATTACGTACGAGGAGTTTGTGATGCTACTCGGTAAGTCAGGTAAGTGCCTGACCGAAGATCAGGTAAAACTAATAAGCCGATACCTACCCGAATTCGCGCAGGATTACACTAGTTTTTAGGAAACAGATAAGTAAAGAATAAGACGTAAACAGCCGTACAACTCAAAGACAGACTCCCAGCTAAATGAACGCACCCCCCTACCTAACCATAATGCTTATTTTGTTTGTGATCGGCTTCTCGATGATGTGGGTTCAGAACCGGCACGTCAAGAAAAATTTCCTTTCACCAGCTTTGTTTCGGCTTGCCAGCACAATAGGCCTTGTCTCGTTTCTGGCGGTATTTTTTGTGTCTATCAAGGCTCTCTTTCCTCAGATATAAGGTACATGAGGTAATACACAGATTCGGGTACGGTACGCCGCTGCGGGGCGTCTCCCTTCGGGCCGGTCTCTTCCGGGTTCGCTGCGCTCCGTCTTTCAGACAAAGTCCTAACGGCCTTTCCTCCATCCCCCTGACGCAAGGGGAAAAGGATTTCTTTGACCCGCCCAGGCCAGGTAACACCCATTCTTTCCGTCACTCCTTCCAGTTTACCCGGACATTGCGCAAGGTCCGTCCGCCTGGTTCCGCCGCGACGTTGCCCCAAAAAGCACCACGCAGCGGCGATGATGCTGCATTCCGACCATCCCTATCAAAGGGAAGAGTATCGGAATTCACGTTGATGATTTTTTTGATTAAACGATGCAAAGAAAATGTCCGGACCGCTCCATAGAAAAGGCCGGGCCCTGCGGGTTGCCAAAAAATAATCTCCACCCCGAAGAAGGCATTCCATGCCGGGGGTAGTATTTTTTTTAGGCAAGCCTTGTCTACTACGCGATCCGCACATTGTAGGGAAGGCGTGTTCAAGTCGAAAAAATTGTTGGGGGCGAAGCCGTCTATCCCTGCCGGAGGTATGCGCGATCCAGTCGGTTACAAATATATTTTAATCGGTGACTTACGAGGCTGAAAATTCTTCTAAAACAAATAAAAATATCCGCACTCGAATTTGGTTAAAACAGATAAAATCCTTATCTTTATAGTGTTGAGGGAGTTGCAAAAGCCCTCTTTTCTCACCGCAGCGGCGTACCGCTACCACAAATTAATTTTTTCCCGCTCATGCTTACGTTAAAGAAATCCCCCAAAAAGACCGCCAAGAAAGCCCCTAAAAAGCCTTTCGATATTTACCAAACCATTACGGACCTGATCTGTGAGCAGATCGCTCAGGGCGTCGCGCCTTGGAACAAACCCCGTTTAACGGTGGACCTCGGCGCGGGTTCACAGAATCGGGCCATCAACATGGTGAGTAAAAAGCCCTACGAGGGCATTAACGCGCTGATATTAGGGTGCAACCCCTACAACGTTCCGATTTTTTTGACGTTCAACCAGGCCAAGGATTTAGGGGGCACGGTCCGAAAGGGTGCCAGGTCTTTGCCCGTTGTGTTCTGGCAGAAATTGAAGACTGAAAAGGATTCAGGCGACCAGAAGGAGCGTGCGCCCTTCGTCTTGAAGTACTATAACGTTTTTAACGTTGTGGAGACAGATCTCGACTACTCCGCTTTCTTAGCCCCCAAGCCCGTCGAGACGGAACCGACCGAAGCAAAAATAATTCCTTCCTGTGAGGCCATCTCCGAGGGGTACGCTGGGCGTCCATTGCTGGTACACCACGATCAAGAGCGGATGTTTTACAGTCCTAGCCGGGACATTGTGAATATGCCCAATCAAGAGCGCTTTAAGGACCCGCAGGAGTATTACCACGTGTTGTTTCACGAACTTATCCATAGCACCGGCCACAGCAGCCGGTTGGACCGGGAGGGCTTCATGCAGCCCGTCGGATTCGGCAGCCCGTCCTACAGCCGGGAGGAGCTTACGGCCGAACTGGGTGCGGCCTTCCTCTCGAGCGTGGCCGGAATCGACACGCCGGAATTGATTACTAACTCGGCGGCTTATCTCAAAGGGTGGCTTGGCGTTTTGAAAACAGACAAGAAATTCCTTTTTACTGCCGCCGCATCGGCCAGCAAGGCGACCAAATACATTCTCGGCGAAACCTACGCCGAGGCAGCGTAAGGTGACTAAGGCACCGGGGAGCGAGAAAAGACCGCTCCCCGGATTTTTGCCAGGGGGCTTCCCAACCTGAACCCCCTGTCTACCCCACCACATCGGCGTACTGATCCCACAAACTTATATTTTTTATGAAATACGTATTCGTTTTTCTGCTGCTGCTTGTGTCCTGACACCGGGTAAAGTACCCAGTCAAGACCTACGATTTCACCGACAGCCATGAAGATCCCGTCGTCATTTCCCTGCACCTCCGCCTTGATTCGAACAATCCTAGAAGTCCAGTCTGAAATGGCCCATAGACTTTACAGTCTCTACCGCCACGAAACGCGCCTGCGCCCAGGCAATAAGGTCCAGTTCTACGAAGTCATCGCCGAGCCGTGCGGAGGCGTGATGAATTACAGCCCGGCCACGGGAATACTGACAGTCAGTACCGGCCGGGCCGATACTTGACAGGATATTTTTCTGATCGACACGATGGTGTTTGAGCGCATCGCGGGCAGTAACCTGAGTTGGGTGGGTACCCCTACACCTTGCAGCCGCTACCTCTGGCGCAGTTCGTCAGGCCCAGGACCAACGCCTGGTAAGTGGGCAGGAGTCGTCGGCGAACGGATTGTTAGCAGAAATAGAAAACCGAGGTTTAGGCGGTGGGTGATCCGAGCGTCCCCTTTGCTTTTTGACCGGGATTGTTACAAATTTACAGCACATCTTCAATTCTAAAACCATGCACGACCTAAGCCTTTTCATACCCGTGGCCTGCGTAGCAGTCTCACTGGCCAGCCTGCTGCTCATCTCGCGCGGCTTTGCCGCCCGCATCCGCCAGGCCGAGGACCAGGGCCTGACGATGGTCTGGGAGATCCGCCGCGATTTCCGGGCGTACGCCCTTCGACAGGTACCCGTGTGCGCGGGGCTGCTCGCGTTTTTTCTGCTGCACAATCTTGTTCTATTCATCAATTAGCCATAAACACAAGCTCATGATTACCGACAAACCAATCGCCGATGCGGGCCAGGCCCGCACGATGGCCGACTACCAGGAACGGCTCAACGAAACCGGCCGTCAGGTCGAGGCGCGCGCCGCCGCAGGCCAAAGACCCATGTACAACGAGTACTACGGCTACACGATGGAATACTGGCCCCACAGCGGCCAGATCGGCGTCCGACTTGCCGACGACCAGGTGAAATTCCAACCGCTCGACGAAAAACTGGCCGACCAGCTGGGCATCCCCTACGCCGACCTGATGGCCGAACTGCAAAGCTGATGGCCGACAAACCGAAAGAAACCATCAAGCCTAAATTCTTCATCGTCGGCGGAGCCAAAGGGGCAGGCAAGAGTACCTTCATCGAAGGCAACTTTCCGTCCGACCGTTACGTGATCGTCCAGCCCGACAAGATACGGCAGGAGGAGGGCATCAGGGATGCGCTGATGCTTTCCGGCGTGGTCGGCGACCGGCTACGCGCGGCCGCAGCTGCCAAGAAGGACATCGTCTTTGAACACAACCTGCATACGATGGCACCTATCAACAACCTGGAAGCCTACAAAAAGCAGGGCTACAAGACGCACTTGATCTACCTGGGCGTCGGTAAGTTGCAGACCAACGTCGACCGGGTGGCCGAACGAGCCAAATCCGGCCAGGGCCACGACGTCGATAAGCTGACCATCGAAGAGCGCCGCTCCAAGGGGCTGACCAATGTGAAGGCCGGATTGAAGATTGCCGACGTAACGATAATCATTGACAACGCCCCCAAGCAGCCGCAGATCAATCTCAAATTCAAGGAGGGTCTGGTCGATGAGAAAAAAAACAACCTGGCCGAGTGGGTCAGAAAGGAGTTCGATTTGCCCATGAAGCTGGCCGAGAAGCTGGGCCGGACGCCCAAGGAGAACGATCATATCAAGATATCGCGTTAACCGCCCAACGACAGAAACATGAATTTTAATGACCAAGAAATGAGCCTGACCAGCGACGACATAATGGAATTTCTTTCCGATCCCGCCCGGCGTCCCCTAATCAATTGGAGCTCTCTTGAAAAAGCGGCGGGTCTGTCCCACCGGCGCATCAACATGGTATCCCGCAACGAGGGCAGCTCATTCTCCAACGAAGAAATCGGCCGCCTGGTCGAGGTATTGGGCCGTCTGGAATTTCCGCTGGCTGAGGCTTGAGCCGGAATACCGGTTATTTTATGCGGACAGGAAAACAGAAACATCATGATGACACTGGGAGAGATCATACGGTCCGTCAGAAAGACGCAGGGAATGAGCCAGGCTGGACCCGGCCAGGGGGTGAGCTGCTCGAAAAACTACCTGAGCAACATTGAAGTACTACGAACTGTCTGAGGTTTCGCTGGGACTGGAAAATTTTGGGGGATCATCGCCGCGTCTCGGTTTCCGGTCAGAGACCGTGTATGGCTTCGTCTCACTTTCAGCCAATCGTTAACGATTGGCTTGACGCCGGCTGCTTGGCCAGGATTCCGCAGCGCCTAAATCGTTAACGATCATACTGCCTCAGCTGGCGGCTCCTGGGTCGATCAGCGAAATGCTGCTAGCTGGATCGTTAACGATTTATAATCCTTTTGCCCTAGTGGCGCCGTTGACGGGATCGGGCTACGGACCTGCGTTTTAAACAACCGATACTTTTGAGATGGAAGAGCATACGTTTGAATTCAGAGCCCCAAATGGCTACCCTAGTGCCTGCCAGGTGGAGATTTACCGAAACTGCGGGCTGGTTGTCGTGACGGACATTGACCGGGGGGTGAGTGTCACCAATGCCTGCGAGACGATTGCCAGTTTGATTGTAGCAGAATTTAACTTGATGGCCCAGCGAATGATTTTTGTCGAGTGTTACTATCCGGGAAAAGAAATACAGACAACCGACTTGGTGCAGTTCGACATCGACGGCAACCACAAGTTCAGAAGTCCACGATGGACCCACATCACAAGGCAGGAGTTCCAACAAATGCTGTTGGTGGCCATAGAAACAATGTAAGGCAAGCAGACAAAGAAATTCGCGCAAAGACTCTAGATAACAAATGAGGCAGAGGGCGTCTCCCCAAGGGACCAGCCCTGTTCCGGGGTCGCTTTGCTCCATCCTGAGGACCCGTGCCGATAGCCCGCCCCTCCAAGCACCTGACGCGGAAACGGATGTACGCAAACCCGCCCAACCATCCCAATGCCGGCGAACCGGCAGCTGGAACAGCGGCCAAGAACCGAACGCCTGAAAATGCGGATCGGCCAATGCCAAAAGAGGCAACGACCGATCCTCGCGCCCTGTGCCGCAGACCCTTCAAAAAAGGCCTCCGCTACCTCCGCCACGGCAAACCGCGCCGGGCGGCGTACCGCTGCGCAAGGGCGAGTTTGCCAGGCTTCGTTACGCTACTTCCTTTTTTGAAACCGCCGCCTCCTCCCCTGCCAGATAAGGAAATACGTTGACCCGCCCGGCTCCCGCCCAGTCCGGGGTTGAATGACCGGGCGGCGTTCCGCTCCGCCGCTACAGCCCATTGGGCGAAATCCGCGCTAAGTCGGCCTACGTGTGCCAGGACCGTCCGCCGAAGGGGCAGCCAGCCCACGCCCCTGCAGTCCCGCGCGGCCCCAAAGGTCCGGCCCAGCAACGGGCAGCGATCGCTTGAAGGAAGGAAGCTCCCGTAGCCCGTTGCTGGGCAACGCTCTCCCGCAACGGTGGTGATGCGGCATTCCGACCGCGTCATTCGCCTACGCCGAACTCCCAAATCACCCCCGCCCTATCAGCAGAAAGAGAATCGGAGATCATGTTGATGATTTTTTTGATTTGAACCATGCAAAGAAAATCCGAACGCCGGTGCACGGGAAAGGCCAAGCCCTTCGGGTTGCTCAAAAAATAATCTCCACCCCTAAGGAGGCATTCCATGCCGGGGGTAGTATTTTTTTTTGGCAAGCCTTGCCCGCACCCCGTCGCCCGGATTGAAGGGAAGGCATGTTCAAGTCGAAAAATTTTTGTGGAGCGAAGCTGTCAAGCCCTGCCGGAGGTGTGCGCGATCCGGTAGGTTACAAATACTACCTTATTGGTGACTTATGAGGCTGAAAATAATTCAGGAATAAGTAAAAATACTTGTACTCAAATTTGGTTAAAATAGATAAAAGGCTTATCTTTATAGTGTTGAGGGAGTTGCAGAACCCTCGTTTCTCATCTACCACGTTTTCACCTTTTAATTTTTACAGTCATGCAGAATTGCCAGTATTTCAAAAGTCAAGGCCGGGGCCAGTTTTTAAAGGTCAGCGGAGATTTAACCGTGATTGTATGCAATTACGATTTCAACCCCAGCCTGGAGGTTAACGGCTCAGACCCTAAGCTAGGAAAGGCATTGAAAGCGGTACCATGCACCGCCGCAGATTTTATTTTGGCCCACCGCCAGGTAAGCGACACTCTTAAAGAGCAGGCCGCAGACCTCGCCCCCTCCGAGTACTACAAAAGCGGAGGAAACGGGCAGTTCTTCAAAATAACGGGAAAGCGCATGATCGTCGTTTGTGCATACAGCTTCTCCCCAGGGATCGAGATAACTACTAGTAACGCCGCGCTTATCAGCGCGCTGAAATGCCAGCTCATCACAGGAAAGGAGTTCCGGCACGCTTACCGCCAGATCAGCGACCACGTCGCCGCCCAGGCCGTGGAAACCGTTGAGCTTTTAGCCGCCGCCTAGACCCCACCCATTAGGAAAACGGCAATCCTTAAACCGTTTTTTTTTCTACAAAAGGGCGAAATTAACCGTGCTCAATTTTGGTTAAATCAATGGAAAGACCTATCTTTAAGTATGTTAAAGGGGTTCAATATTTTTAAAAAAGCCCTTTTTTTCTATTCTCATCTACCACGTTTTCACCTTTTAATTTTTTCATTCATGGACAAGAACATCACCACCGCCAAAGAAGCCGCCGCGCAAATTGCCGCCTCCATCATTTCCGACATTGTAGACCCTAAAACGGGCGAAGTATTGGAATTTCTTTACGAATTGGGAAGGCCTAGGGAGTACCGCTTCAACGGACAGAAGGGAACTTTCAGCATCGACGGCACTATTCCGAAGGGAAGCACATTTTCTTTCCAGCCGGTAGCCTGGCGTTTTTTCAGCGACGCCCTTTTTGGTCGCGCGCGCGCCCAATGGGCCGAGTTCTTCTTTGTAGACGACCAAAATTGTCTTTCCTGCATCATGTTCAACAATTCGTCCGTGTTGGAACTGGACGACTTGGCAAGACAGCTTCATTACGCCCGCACCAAATTTTCCGATGTCGTTCTGACGATCACGACCGGACAGGCCACTAATGAGAAAGGCACTTGGCACATTGCTAAATTCGCCTACGAGAAAGCCGATAAGGAAAAGACCAAGGAGCTAGACGCACTCGCAGCTAATAAAAAGTGCCCTATTTTCCGGGCCGATACGGTTACCGACGGGGCAGAGTACAGATTGTTTTCCGATTCTTACGCCTTAGGTGTGGCGATGGCGGGAATGATCCAGGAAGGCCAAGCCGAGGACATTAAGCCCCCGCTGCAAATCAGTAGCCAAACCAGCCAAGCCGCCTAACGGTCACCAGGCAGCGGCCCCGCCAAAAACGGGGCCGCTTTTTTTCTCACCTAAACCATCGAACCGATGAATTTACCCTTGAATACCACCGCCGCGCGGCCCGCCGCCTGGATCATTGACACCACAGCCCCCGCACCCAGTTCGGCTACTGACGCGGCAGTTTTGCCGGAACCCTGCCCCTATTGCGGTTCCCAGGCGGGAGATTATACGGGCGAGGACGGATGGCTTCGCTGTAACAATTGTGACGGTATGTGATCCGAAAAAAGAGATAAAATATCTCCTAAACATCTGTACTCAAATTTGGTTAAACCAGGTAAAAAGGGTATCTTTATAGTGTTGAGGGAGTTGCAAAGGCCCTCGTTTCTCATCTACCACTTTATACCTTTTTTCTCATGTCTGCCAAAATCAAAGCTGTCAAAATTGACCCCACCGCCCGGACCGTGTCCGACATCGAAATCGACAAAGGGCTTGCGGCCACTTACGCGGCCATCGGATGCCAGGTGGTTACGCGCGTCGTTCTGGACAAGCAGAACGACCTTTGGCTCGATGACAACGGGCTGCTGCACGATCCCCAGCCCGAAAAGTTTCTGATCGGCAAATATCCCCAGCCGTTGGCGGGTGTCGGGCTGGTTTGTGGCTACGACGATGAAGGCAACACCATCAGCGCCAACGTGAACGCCGACCAGGTCCGGCCCTTTGTTCAGTGGATAGGAGCCGTATACGTCGAGCCCGAAATCATTTTCATGTCCTGGGATTCTTTAAAATCCTGATTTGTCAATCGTGGTGGGCCATAAGGCCCGCCACACAAATCTTAATCGACCCAGATATGGAACTTAGTGAGGAAGAAATGAAAGCCACCCTGAAAGCGCAGCTAAATCGAAAGCTGCTTTGGATCGCCGATGTCTTGGAGGATAAGGTCGAAGCCGTATTTAAGTCGGGCAGCGTTCCGCCGCACTTTTACGATCATAACGAGCAGCTGATACGGGCTATCATTGATAGCTTTTGCCGCGACCGGGATTTCAAACCCCATCCCAGCCAGCAAGCGCATTTCGACAACATTCACCGCTGTTCATAAACCGAAAAAAACTTTCCAAAGCGGCAAAAATATTTGTATTCAAATTTGGTTAAGTTGGCAAAAGGCTCTATCTTTAAGCAAGTTAAAGGCGTTTTAAAAGCGCTCATTTCTCACCGCAGCGGCGTACCGCTACCACAATTTGCCCATGTCCCAAAAAATCACCGCCATCCTTATCGAGGTGGCCACGCGCCAGGTGCGCCAGGTCGAAATCGAAACAGGCCTCGAATCACTTTGTTCCGCCCTTGACGGCACTAATCCCGAACCCGTGCCCATCGACCGGAAAAATGCCATCTGGATCGACCGCGAGGCGGCGTTTGCCACGCCGGAGCGCGAGCAGTTCACCGTGCGCGGCTACCCCGCCACCTTTGTCGGCAACGGGCTGATTTTTGCCCACGATGGCAGCGGCGTTAGTGCCGACACCACGCTAAGCGCCGAACACGTCGCAACGCTCATCCGCTGGGGAACGGTCCACCTGAAGCTGGATACTGTTTGCATCGCTGAGGTAGCCTGATTTACGACTGTCCCGGCCCATCCGGGCCGGGATCTAAACCCGAACCCTATGTCTATCTCAGGATGCCCCCATAACCGCACCCAGAGCGATAATTACGGCCAGACGTGCAGCGATTGCGGCCAGGTGCTGGGCGGTCGGGGCTTTTTAGGCGAAGGCCGCAAAACCTGCCTGCACCACTTCGCGCGTTCGGCTGATCCCCGATTCGTCGAGTGCCTGTACTGTCAGAAGACTATCGACGCCGACACGCTTGATTAACCCCTGACGTATATGAACTACCGTAAGCTCCGCAGGTTCGCTAACAGTGACCTTTCCGAATTTGAGAATTTCATTTTTAACATCCGTGACCGCAAACCCGTGAAGGCCTTCGCCACCGGCAGCGCGGTGCACCAGTACCTGCTCGAACCGCAGTTAGTGAAAGGACCCGCCGAGGGTGTCGATATGGCGCAGGTCGAGGCAATGACCCGCGCCGGGCGCGCCGACCCGTACCTCAGCTGGATCGTGCAGTTTTCCAAAAAAGAGAGCCTTCGGCTTTGGGAAGATCCGGCCACGGGCCTGCCACTGAAAAGCAAGTTGGACGGCGTGTACAAAGAACGCCTGGTGACGGACTTAAAAACCACATCGTGCCGAAGCCGCGAGGAGTTCCTAAAAAGCTGTCAGCGGTACCATTACGACCGCCAGGCGGCTTTCTATCTCGATGCCATCAGTGCACCAGCCGCGCACCGCCCGCGCTTTTGCTTTCTGGCCATCCAGAAGATCAAACCCTTTGCCGTCTGGCGTTTCGATTTTGCCACGGATTCGGAATTTGTCGAGGGTGGGCGGAAAAAGTACCAGTCTCTGCTGGATGAACTTGCCCGCCGTCAGCGCCAGGGCATCCCCTTCATTCCCTCCTCGTGGGCGGCTCTGCCGTCGCCCGTGTCTCTTGTTTCCAATCACCAAACGCTCACAGCCGTATGAAAACCGTTTCACTCCGATTCCTCGGCCAAAAGCCCGAGCTCACTAAGATTGTAACCGACTACATGGCCCGGCCATCCGTATCGACCGGCGCATTCGCAACGGCTGTCGAGCTAATCGTCTTCGACTTTGCCCATCAGGAGAAAAGCAACCGCGAATACCGGCAGCGGGCCGAGGAAGAGTTGCGCGCGCTGCGCGCACGGGTGGAAGAACTGACGCTCGAACTGGGCGATGAGGTCACCCGGCGTAGGAATTTTATCCAGGCCTTCGATGAGCTGACGCGCGCGGATTGATGGTTAACGATCGTTGACGATCTATTGCCAGATCCGGCGCGCACCTGGTCCACAGCTGGCCCGGATCGTTAATAGAACTTCGTGGCCAGGCCCGCCGCTCGTCGAATAAATCTTTTCAATCGTTAACGAAACTTCCTTTCAACCATGTCTAAAAACAAGAATTTCCGTATTCGCCCCCAGGGGCTTGATTATCCCACCGCGCCCGTCAAGACAACCATTGGCGAAAACAATGGCTGGCAGCTTGATCATTTGGAGGACGGCCGCTATCTGGTCAGTAATGGCGGGTTGCGCGTGGGCGTCTTTTAGAAAAAGACAGATGCCATAGGGTACTACCTCCGAAAGTCCCACGTAGAGCGGTCCCACTTCGGACCGCTGATGGCCGAGGAAAAGACAAAGCCGGTTTTGTACCAAACCCTGCTTTTGCTCGACCGGACGCTGGAAGATGAATTCGTAGACCTCTTTGACAACGGTGCGTACTGGCGGGCCAAAAACAATCCCCAGAAGCAGATCGACGCCGCCTGGCGAATTACCCTCGAGTTCATCGGTGCCGTCCGGTTCAACCCTCGCGCACTGGCCGCTGAGGGCATCGAAGACCCGGCATTTGCGGCGAAGCAGGTTTTTCTTGCCGCCGAGGAGCGGATCAAAGAACTGGCCGACGCGGGTTACCTCGAAAAGGCTCATTTCGTGGCCGGTGTGCTGGCCGCTCGTACCCTGTCAGACGCCGCCCATGAAACTGCATGACTACACCCATATTGTAATTAACAGGAGCGGTGGCAAGGATTCGCTCTGCGCTCTGTAGGAAATGCCGCATGGCCGATGCCCAGGGCTACCCCCGCAGTCGGATAGTTATATCCCACCAGGAACTGGGAGACATGGCGTGAAAAGGCACGAGCGAACTGGTGCAGCGCCAGGCGGATTTATTTGACCTGCCGGTTCACTATACCGCCCGCCGCAACGCGTCAGGCTACGAGGAGACGCTGCTGGAGTACGTCGAGCGGCGCGGAAAATGGCCCTCCTACGGCCAGCGCTACTGTACCAGCGATTTCAAACGCGGACCGGGGGCCAGGGTGGTAACGGCCTTGACCAAGGGCCAAAGACAAAGCCGCGTGTTATACGTGTATGGTTTTCGGAAGCAGGAGACCACGGCTCGCGCTAACAAGCGGGTTTTGCAGCTAAATAAGAAGTTGACAACCAAAACCCGCCGCGTCGATGACTACCTGCCCATCCACAAATGGGGGTTGAAAAAAGTCTGGGGGACAATTCGCAAAAACGCCCTACCCTACCATCCGGCCTACGATCTGGGCATGTCCCGTTTTTCGTGCTGCTTCTGTGTGCTGGCCAGTCGCGCTGATCTTTGTATTTCGGCCAGAGCGAACCCGGATCTGCTGGCCCGTTACGCGGTCATTGAGGAGAAGATCGGCCACCGCTTTCAGTCGGATTTTTCTTTGAAAGAGTTGCAGAGGTTGACCGGGAAATGGGAGGGTGAAATTTTAGCCTAATGCATTTGCCTTTTCGTTTTTAATGGCGTATACAGTATTTTTAGACCTTAAATTTTTGAGAGAAAAGATGGAAGACAAGCCGAATTACAAAAAGCCGATCTCTGGCAGTACAAAAATATTGATGCTGACGGCAGCTATATCGCTAAGGCCAGCCTGATTTGAAGGTGTCCGAACTTTGAACCTAAATTTCGATGCATGGCCAGAACGAGTCTTAGGGTGCGGGCGTCTCCCTTCGGACCGGTCGATTCTGGGTTCCGTCCTGCGGACAAAGGCCCATAGCCTTTCCTTCATCCCCCTGACGCAAGAAAAAAAGACCACCGCGCCAGGGGCGGCATGCGTCGCTTCGCGCCCGCGAAAAAAAATGGCTTCTAGGGTAAGGAACGGACATAACACGTGCCACCGAGGGCAAGAAAAACAATTCAAATAATCACTCAAATAGCTGTACTCAAATTTGGTTAATTCGCCGTGATTCCCTATCTTTAGGTAGTTGAAACATCTACCACAGAGGACGTTATGGGAGCTTACAAAAAGGCGAAGAACACCAGCCGGGGCCAGGGTAAATATCAGGGTATGAACTGGATTACGCAAATAAAAAGACTTAGCATTTACCTACGTGACGGGCTTGCTTGTGCCTATTGCGGCGCTTCGGTCGAGGAGGGAACCCAGTTGACCCTTGACCATATCAAGCCCCACAGCCAGGGCGGAACCAATAAGGAAACCAATCTCGTGACGTGCTGCCACAAGTGCAACACCAGCCGGGGGAACCGTCCCGTCGAGGATTTTGCTACCGCTACCGCTGCCTACCTCGACCATGGCGTTCAGACGTCCGACATCGTGAAGCATGTCAGGAACTGCACCAAACGCAAACTCGATAAGGAGGCCGCTAGGGCGATGATCGAACGGCGTGGTTCGTGCTTTGAAGTGTTAGCCGCCGCCCGTCAGGGACTCGAAATGTACTAGGGCCGGAATTCTAATTTCCCCGAAATCGGGAGAATTAGAATTGATAAGGGACCAGGCCTTTCAAAACCTCACTTGCACCAATTTTTTGGGTGCTTTTTACAAAAAAGCGAATTTGGATACTGGCCGAGTGTCGCGATTGATTTATCTTTCGGCTTTTGAGCAAACGACACTATGGGGTTAAGTTAAAAGTTAGTACAAAAACCGCCGACACCGGCCGTCCGAACGGGTTTTTCGGAGCAAAGAACATGGCCACGTTATGCCATAACTTTCGTATTTTTGCAAAAAAACCTGTACCATGAACGAAGACCAGCAGACCACTAGCGCCTTCTTGAGCGATCCGCAAGTGCGTCCTCTTTTGAACTGGAAGGGCATCGAGAAGACGGCCGGCCTGAACGCGTTCCGCATTAAAAACCTTGTTGGCCAGGACAGCCCCATGAGCCAGGAGGAACACGAGCGGCTGCTTGAGACGTTAGCCGTTTTGAGTTTGAGCAGCTGGGCGGCAGGACGGAAGCGCACCGAGCAAAGCGCCTGACGGGCGGTTTTACGATTAAATTACGCAGACCATGCCCCTCTCCCTCGGCATTATTATTTCCCTTCTGGTATGGCCCAGTTGCTATTGTGCGATTACCTCCGCGCCGAGGTAGCGCCGCCCTGATTGACTGGATCGTTAACGAAGTCATCCGCTGCCCGGCCCTGATCGGGGCGGGAGCCGGTACCCTGGCCTAAGCAATCGTTAACGTATTTCGGTGGACAAGGCCAGGCGCTGCCGGTCGACGTCGGTCTGATCGTTGACGATCAGGTGTTAGAGCCGCCACCGAACTTTTTGGCAACGGCTTCCTGAATTTCGTTGTACTCCCGCGCCAAGGCAGCTTTGCCCACTTTTACAAAAACGGAGTTGCAGTACTTAGCCCTATCATCTATACGCTTGCTGGTGTTTTCCTTCAACTGCCACTCGTGCACTAACTTATTGGTTTCTTTCGAACCGATGGCCTCAAAATACAGCTTGATGTTGTGCTGGGAGACCTTGAAACCCCGGAGATCGTTAATTGCCTCGACCAGAACAGGGTGCTCGAACCACCATTCGGGCAGGTTATCGGTCTCACGGTGACGCAGCTTGAAGCTGAGCCCGATTATTTTAGGTCGCCCCCGCCTACCGCCCCCGTCCTCATATACCAGGCTGTAATCAAAAGCCAGCTTAGTTCCCGCCAATTCCTCCATAGGCTCAGTGATGGTCCGGTCGATCATTTGCGCGTTATCGCGATATTTCATTATGGGGATGCCTGCCTTGTCTTTTCTCACACGCCCGTAAACGTCTTTTTGTTGCCAGCAGTCCATCATTTGGCGGTACTCGTCAATGCTTACGTTCCATTCCCCTATGTCGCGGAAGGCCGACAGGATTTCAAAGAAGCGCATCGAGTACCAACTTTTCAAGTGCATGTAGCTTTCCACCTGAAACTTGGAGTAATGGGCTATTTGAATGAAATAGGGAGCAAGTTGTGGATTTAGCAAAACTGTGGCTACTCCATTCTTGTAGCCTACTCTTTCTTCCTTGGTCGTATCCAGCAGGTTACGCACGTACCATTCATAATCTTTCGGGTCATTGGAGTCCTTTTCCCTGGGTTTCTGAAATTCCCAGGTCATCGACGCCAATTCGAGTAACGCGGCTTCAACGTAATTATACAGCGTTTCGGTCGTCAGGCTAGACTTTTCGGCAAGCTCCGAAACCTTAAACTGGTAGCAGGGTTTAAGCTCGAAATCATTGTCACGTATCTGGTCAATGACCAGCGCCATGATACGCTTGGCCATGGGCGTGATCTTCTTTTGCCTGGCGAATGTTACGTTCCAATGCTGCTTTACTACCTGTTTAT
>JBBSSJ010000080.1:0-16502 GCA_038242095.1 Cytophagales bacterium | reverse complement strand
CCCATTCCGAACAGAGAAGTTAAGCCCCGCACCGCCGATGGTACCCGTGTCAAAGCCGGTAGAGTAGGTAGCCGCCACAATATCAAACTAGAAGCCCGCCCCCAAAGAGGCGGGCTTTCTTGCCTTTAGACCTAGCCAATATCTTGACTATTTAATTATTTCCGCGGTAAAGGTATATTTACCCCAATATGATGGAAATGAATTCCACAAAATGTTTTGATTTTAAGCCCTAAACTGACTGGCCTGTTTTTGGTGGAGTATTTAACAATCAATGCTTCATCATTAGAGACTAATTTTATGAAAACGACTTACAGAATAACAAGTACCTTATTAATTGCGCTTCCTTTATTCATCGCCACGAGTTGTGGTAACGGCCCTGAGCAAAAGAAAACCCCTAATTCGGAGATGAACGGCGCTACCCCCGAAAAGGGTGAAGAAAGTAACGCCGCTTTGGGCGTAGGTGAAGGGAACCAGGACGAAAGGGGTGAATATCCAAAGAACCAGGCAAACCTGTATCCTGATACCACTCGTAAAGATTCAGTCAGGCGCTATTGAGAAACGCCTATTTGAAAAGAAACAAAGAGCCCTGCTATCGAACCAGTTCGTTCGATAGCAGGGCTCTTTACATATCAACAAATTTAAACGTCCTGTCGCAATACTTCCAGCGGTGAACGAGACAAAATGCCTCTACTGTTAATAAGACCGATCAAGATTGTCAAGCCGCTAACGGTGAGAAAGACGATTAGAAGGGGGAGGAACTGAGGCATGAAACCCAATTTGAAAGTAAACTTTGCCAACGCCCAACTTCCTGCCAGTGCCACTAAAATGCCCGTGGCTGCCGCTAATCCCCCTAAAAAGAAATATTCAAGGGCGGTAATAGAAAAGATCTGCTTGCGACTCGCGCCCAGCGTGCGAAGTAAGACGCTCTCCTGCAGACGCTGGTACTTGCTAATCAGCACGGACGAGATCAAAACAATGAGTCCGGTTAAAATGCTGAATCCTGCCATAAAACGGATAACGAACCCTATTTTTTCCAGCAACTCATCCAAGACTTTGAGTACTAGGCCGAGATCGATTATGGAAATATTAGGGAACTGCTGCACCACGGCGCGCTGAAAAGTGGCGGAGCGTTCGTTGGAAGCTACCCTCGTAAGCAGGACGTGAAATTGCGGGGCATCCTCTAAAACGCCCTTAGGGAAAAGAACCAGGAAGCTGGTACGAACGCCGTTCCAGTCAATTTCCCGCAAACTGCCAATAACCGTAGTAAGCAAAGCACCCTGCACGTTGAAAGTCAGCGTGTCGCCCACCCGCACACCGTTGCGCTCGGCGAAACCCTCTTCCATCGAAATAGGAACGGGGCCTTGGGCGGGAGCCGTTCCCTGCCAGCGGCCCGCTTTGACTTCTTCGAATTCGGTAAGTGTGTCGCGGTAGCTGACGCGATACTCGCGGCCGAATATGCGGTGTGAAATTCGGCTGGACGTATCTTTCTCTGCTTTGGTTGCAGTATAGTCATTCACTTTCTCCAAACGCATATTGACCACCGGGACGCTCTGAATGATAGGTAATCCCTGTTGCGTTGCCAGGTCGAGCACCTGCTGTTGCTGACTGCTTTGTATGTCGAATAGCAATATGTTGGGCTGATTACCGCTGGTTGAAAGTGTAACGCGTTTTAATAGTAAGCCCTGCACCAAAATTAAGGTACAAATGAAAGCCGTTCCCAAGCCAATCGAGACGATCAGGATGGAAGTCTGGTTATTGGGCCGGTGTAGATTGGCCAGGGCCTGTCGCCACACATAACGCCATGAAGTAGGAAAAAACCGTTGCACGAGCCAAACCAGCAAGGACGCCATCGCCAGCAAAAGCAGAAAAGCGGCTAGAATGCTTGTCGTAAAAATGAGCGCTTCCAGCCAGCTGTCGGTTTGGAGCCAAGTAAACACCAGGACAAAAACGATGATCAGACCGTACACCAGCCAGCGCAACGGATCGCGACTAGCCGGGGCCGATTCGAAGGAAGCGCGCAATACCCGCAACGGCGAGATGTTACGCACCGAGATAAGGGGTAGTAAGGCAAACAAGATCGAAATGATCGTTCCCAATACAATGCCTTGTCCCACGGCGCTCCAGGAGATAGCGGTAGTGAGTTCAAAGGGCAGGAAGTCTTTAAGTACCAGCGGCAAGAATTGTTGAATGACCGTACCCAAAGCTGCGCCCAAAAGCGACCCCATAAAGCCTACGCCCACAATTTGGATAAGATAAATTACGAATGCGTGAGAAGATTTAACACCCAGACACCGCAGCAGCGCAATCGAATTCAGCTTCTCGCGGATGTAGATATGCACCGCGCTCGCGACGCCCACGCAACCCAAGAGCAGCGCGATGAAACCCACAAGTGCCAAAAACTGGGTTAAATCTTCAAAGGAACGGCCCGTGGATTCCTTCTGACCCTGTACGGTTTGGGTGTCGAGTTCGTCGGCGTCAAGTCGTGGCTTGATGGCTTTTACAACCCGCTCTACATCGGCGGCAAAAGGATATTTGAAAAAATACAAATAATTGATTCGACTGCCCTTCTGCTCTAAACCGGTTTGCGCTAAATAGCTAAGCGGAATGTAGACAGAAGGGGCCACGGTGGTGGAAATTCCGGTTTGGCCGGGGGCTTTCAGCAACACGCCCGCAATGAGAAAGGTCACTTCACCGACTTTGACCGAATCACCGACTTGCGCGTCATACTGCAGCATCAAAGTTTGGTCGACTAGTGCCTGACGTCCGGCTCGAAACGTACGTCCCGCGCTGGCCGGAACGGTTTCCAATTCACCGTAGTAAGGATAACCTCCCTTTAGGGCGCGGATCTGAGCCAAACGGTTGCCGCCGCTCTTGGTAAAATATACCATTGACGCAAAGCGCCGCTCTTCCGAGCGTTCGGTACCCAGCGAATCCAGCAGCGGGCGTAGCGTAGCCGCCGCCGGACGGTTACCGGATATTTCGAGATCAGCTCCCAATAGCGTAGCGGCTTGGGTATCGATATTTTGCCGGAGGTTGTCACCCAATGAATAGATCGCCACCAGAGCGGCAATGCCCAGAATAACCGACGAAACGAACAGCAGCAAGCGCGATCGACTCCGGCGGCTGTCGCGCCAGGCCATTTTCAGGAGCCAGGAAAAGGAAAAGCTTTCTTTATAGTGTGTCATCGGAAACGAGCTTGCCGCCTTTAATTTTCACAATGCGCTGCGTCATCGCCGCCAGGTCCAGGTCGTGGGTCACGAGTACGAGCGTGGTACTCGCTTGTTTGTTAAGGTCGAAGAGAAGTTGAATCACTTTTTCGCTGGTTTCAGCGTCGAGATTGCCCGTCGGTTCATCAGCGAAAAGTATTTGGGGTTGATTGGAAAACGCCCGCGCCAGCGACACCCGCTGTTGCTCGCCACCACTGAGTTGGGTAGGGTAATGGTGCGAGCGGTCGGCCAGTCCCACCTGGTCGAGCAAGTCGAGCGCAATGGGCCGCACATTTTTTTCGCCACGAAGCTCTAAGGGCACCATCACGTTTTCGATGGCGGTGAGCGTGGGCATCAATTGGAAATTTTGGAAGATAAATCCCACGTATTGGTTGCGCAAGGCGGCCAGTTGGTTCTCGCTAAGATCATTTAGGCGGGTATCGTGTAGCTCGACGCTGCCCGACGATGCCCGATCCAGTCCGGCGCAAAGGCCGAGTAGCGTGGTCTTGCCGCTACCGGAAGGCCCGACGATCGCCATCGTGGAGCCCGCCTCTACCGCAAAGCTGATATTGTCCAATACTTTCAAGTCCCGGCCACCACTTTGGTATACTTTATTGACAGATTGGAGCGTAAGAATGCTATTCATGCGAAATTTGAAAGGAAATAGAATGAATTTGCGCTAGCTGGAACAACACGCCCGCTAACTTTACTGTTCACCTTTCCCCCGCTGCCCATGCGCTTTTCCCCGATAAATGTAATTCTGCTTGGCTTGTCCTTTTTCTTGATGGCTTGTGGCGAAGATAAAAAGACCGATTCCCCGACCGAAAATACCGCCTCCAGTGATAGCAGCGCGACTACTTCTAATGAAAAAACAATCCTATTCTACGGCAACAGCCTCACGGCGGGCTACGGCGTCGAGCCCTCGGAAGCCTTTCCGGCCTTGATTCAGGACAAAATAGATTCGCTGGATTTGTCCTACAGGGTCGTCAACGCCGGGGTAAGCGGCGAAACGACTTCCGGCGGCAACAGCCGTATCGACTGGGTACTACGCCAGCCGGTCGATATTTTTATCCTGGAACTGGGCGGCAACGACGGGCTACGTGGTATTCCGTTGACCGAAACCCGTAAAAATCTGCAGGCCATCATAGATAAAGTAAAGGCGAAGTACCCCGACGTTGAAATCATTCTCGCCGGCATGCAGGTGCCGCCCAACATGGGAAGTACCTACGCCAACGAGTTTCGCTCGTTATTTACTGATTTGGCCGATAAAAACAAGGTCGGACTTATTCCGTTCCTATTAGAGAAAGTTGGTGGTGAGCGCACGCTCAACCAGGCCGATGGCATTCATCCCACGCCCGCAGGGCACAAAATTGTCGCGGAGAATGTGTGGGCGGTTTTGAAGGGGGATGTGTGAGGATTTTTTACAAAAATTGGTAACACGCTGCCTTTTTCAGGTAGCGTGTTACCAAATAGAAATACAATCTCAGTAACGGGAACTACTTTATTAGGTTTCCCACTTTTTCCTCCTCTCAAATTTCAGATTCACTTGTTTTCACTATTTTCCAATCTGACTTCGCGTCTCTTTCAAGTCGGAGTTCATACAAGAGACCAAATGAACGGAGAATTATACCAATGTCAACGGAATTTATATTATCAAATTTAAGCTTCACAACTTCAATATAAGGGCTTGGTTTGTCGCGATATTCAGAAAAGTTTTTAGTTTGGCCTATCATTTCACACTTCATTCCGTTTATTGCGAAATTGAAGTCTCGTGGTACTGTTGGCATTTTAACGATTCGCCAAAGTTGAGTGTTGTATGTTTTAAAGAAAGCATGTTGGCTTAAAATGTGTCCTAAACTTTTTTGAATAACCGTCGTGCTGTCAAACCTGACCTCTTGATTATTATCGGAGTCATTATCCAAATGACATGAAAACAGAGCAATTATAATTATCGCTAAACACATGTGTTGTAGTAATGATTGTCTTTTTATGTTTTTCATTTTGGTTAAAATCTAAATGAATAATCTGCAGCATTACTACCTTCGATTACTAGACCGAAGGCCGATTCTTCGAAATTCTTACCGTATTCAATACCATCTATGGGGTCCGCCATCGAAATTGTAGCTGCTGCTATTTCCTGGGGTAGCACCGCTTTGGTCAAAAGTACCATCGTAGAAGCATTGCATTTCAACATAGGTCGTTGTTGTCACTTCATATCGAAATAACTCCTCCCCATTGTACAAGAAGTACCAGCCTGAGGTTGTAGTGATTACAGTAGAGCCGCATCCTGTCCCACCAGCCATGCGGCCATTCTTAGGCGTTTTGATCTTCTGTTTTTTTTCATTGATGGTTATTTCATCCAATCTAAGGGCAGCAACCGGCTTACCATCTTTATATTGAAATCCTCCGATGATGTTGTCATCCCAATCACGCACGATCATACCTCCCGTAAAACTATCGAAAGAGTATTTAGCTTGTGCCTCTTCTGGAATATCTCTATCGTAGAGGAACTCCACTACGCGCATATTTTTCCTTTTGCCTTTATCATTGTAGATCCAAAGCTGCTTGGAACCGTATTTTTTTTTCGGCATACCCGTGCGAGATAGGAACGATAACAACCGCCTGTTTGGACTCTTTGTCCATTTTGGTTTCCTTGGCGTACTTCCAATACACCTCGCTATAGACTTTGCTACTTCCATCGATTCTGGCATTCTTAGAGGTGCTTTCGAACCACGCTTTCGCTTCGCTGATGTTGATGTCATTTTGTGAAGCTAATTCTGCCTGACCTACCGGCCCCAAATTCTTGTTACAAGAAACGAGGGTGAGCAAGGCAATGATCGTCAAGAATCTGCTGTTAAAAAACTTTTTCATACTTTTGCGTAGTTTAATTGTGAAAAGATTGAACTAGACAAGCCCCCTTGGTCCGCCAAGATTTCCGGGGGCTTGTTTCGTTACAAAGATGTGTTGTTTTGCAAAGCGTGTCAATCAGTAAAAGTTACTGATTTTGTAATTTTTTTTTGGTAGGTTTTGCACAAGTTCCATTGCTTGACTTCGTAGTTCGGCTACTGAGCCAAGATTGAGCTTCTTTACGATGTGCAACTTGTGCGTTTCCACGGTTTTGGTAGAGATGAATAGTAGTCTCGCTATCTCGGGCGTATTGTAGCCGTGACCTGCATAGCGAAATATTTCCCGTTCGCGCCGGGATAGATCCGCAATGTAAGTTTGGAAAGAAGGCATTTGTGAGGCCATTAATTCACCAACAATAGTCGGGTTCAGGTAGCGTTCCCCCGCCGCTAGCCTAGTAAGAGAAACCTTAATCTCGTCGATAGATGCTCCTTCATAAAGATATCCACCAATGTCGGTATAAAATGCAGATAAGCATCCTGTGAAATCCGGTGAGAGCATCACTACGCACTTGGTGTGTGATTGGGTCAGCGCACGTACATTACGGCAAAGTGCAATTCCATCAGAGCCATCATCAAGTTGGTATCAGACTATCAAAAAATCAGGTTTGTTTTCCTGTAAAGCATCAATAATTTTGCTTGCTGAGGCATAAGCTACCTCGTAACCACGAAGCTTTAGATGGGTTCCGATTGCATTACCCTTTGCGGGAAGGCGCATGGAAATAACCAATGATTTTATCTTTTCGTTAAACAGAGAATTTCCACCCATGACTCTCTTGAGTTTGGCATTAGTGCAAAATTTTAAGAGTGTTTAGTGTGTATGCAGACAGTAAGAAACCAAAAACAACGTCAAATTGCAGAATTTTAAAGCAATTTAGTAGAAGTTGCTGTTTTTAATACTAAGAAGCTGTTTAAGCTAATTTTTGTGCTAATCTTTTGATATCTCCTATGACTATAAAAGCGTTTGCATGTTCGGTCTTTCGCTCATAATACTTTGAACACCTGCGGTTAGCGAGCGCCCAGCCGATTGTCCGCTCGACCACCCACCGTTTCTGGTGGATGTCCACCTTGCCCTTCCGAGCGATAGGAGCCGTAGGTATTTCCACCGAAATACCGTATCTTTCTGGCATTTCTTGGCTGAAAGTGCCCCTGAATGAGCCATCGGCGAAGACCTTTTCCACCTCGTCGAGTAGCGGGTTCTGCCAGGCCAGCCCCTCCCACTTGCGGGCTGCTGTCGTGCCGTCGTGAGAGTTGGCCGCCACCACGAAACTGTCCAGCAGGTTGCCCATCGTGTCGACGATCAAGAAGCGTTTCCTTCCCTTGACAAGCTTGCCCCCGTCCACGCCCACATCCTGCCCGCAGGTAGCGCTATTCTTAGATGATTGGCTGTCTACGATAGCCACCGAAGGCTGGGCCTTCTTGCCCTGCTTCTGGCGATAGTCTACCGTCAAGCAGTCGCTTATGTTTTTCCAAGTGCCGTCCTTCACCCACTTGGCATAGTAGTAATATATTGTCTGCCAAGGCGGGAACTCGCCCGGAACGTCACGCCAGACGCAGCCGTTTTTCGTCACGTAAAGGACTGCATTGACGATCTCCTTCAAGTCCCGCTTGCTGCGGCGGCGGACTTGGATGATTTTTTCAATAACTTGCCAGCTTGCGGCGGGGAGGTCTGAACTGTATTTTTTGATTCGCATTCATGAATATAGCCTGCCTTCCCGCTTTTGCAATTTAACTCAAACAGCTTCTAAACGAATGTATGTATCTAATATAAGGAGAATCTTCCGAAAAATTACGCCACCTCAAACATCTGCTTCAACGCCAGCCATAGCTGCTTTTTCTTAGTTTTATCAGCGTCGATGGTAGCCAAGGGCTCAGCCAGCAAAAACCAGACACCCTCGATCTGCCGAGGAACATAAGGCTGGAAAAGCAGGTCGATTTGGAGTTTGATCAACGGTACCCCAAACGTAATGAAGTAGTGGGTACTTTTGGCAGCGACTACCGAGCGGGCGTCGGCTTTGGGCAAGGTGCTGATGTTGAGAATATCCACTTCGGCGATGGAATGGCCCGTGGCTTTTAAAATATTCTCAAGCAGCCGGGCATCAGCCGGTTTTAGCCCGGGCTGTGTTTTTTCTTCCACCAATACCAGAAGCCTATGTTTCAAAGGCGGCAACGAAACCACCACTTGCGGCAGTTCTGGCTCAACCTCTAGGACAATAACTTCCGGTGCACTCACAACGGCTTCCGGCTCTGGGCCTTTCATTTCTTCCGTCGGAATCAAAGAAACCTCCTCGAATCCCGGCTTCACCTCTTCCACTGCAGGTTCCGTTGCGGGCTTTACTACCAAAATTTCTTCCTCCGCCACGCGAAAAAGCGTGTCGTACTGGAAGAAATTCTGATAAAAAGCCGCAGTGTTTTCCATGAACGGTTTTTAAATACTGCACTAGAACATTTTGGTATTCCGAACGTATCAATCACATAACGAATTAGCCGTTAGCCGTTAGCCGTTTTACCCTAACACCGCTTCCCGATGAATCAGCGCTTCGCGGTCGGGACCGGTGGAGACGAAACTGATGGGCAGGTTCATTTCCTTTTCTAAAAATTCCACGTAGGCCGTCAGCGCGGTGGGCATCTCGTCGAACGTGCTGATGCCGTCGAGCGATTGCTGCCAACCCGCAAAGTCCTGGTAAACGGGCTCCACCTCTTCGGTGCAGAGGTCGTAGGGGAGTTGGTCGGTGAGCGATCCATCGGACAGGCAGTAGTGCGTGCAGACCCGAATCGAGTCGAAAATCGTAAGCACGTCTACCTTCATCATGATGAGTTGCGTCACGCCGTTGAGCATGACCGCGTATTTCAGGGCGGGTAGATCAAGCCAGCCGCAGCGACGCGGACGACCCGTGGTAGCGCCGAACTCACGACCTTCCGTCCGCATTTTCTCGCCGATTTCTTCTAATAGTTCAGTCGGAAAAGGACCGCTGCCAACGCGGGTACAGTAGGCTTTAAAAATACCGAACACCTCGCCGATGGCGTGCGGCGACACGCCCAAGCCAGTGCAGGCTCCGGCGGCCATCGTGGTCGAGCTCGTCACGAAAGGATACGAGCCGAAGTCGATGTCGAGCAATGAGCCTTGCGCGCCTTCTGCGAGCACGGCTTTGTCATCGGCCAGGCATTGGTTGAGCATGTACTCGCTATCGACAAACTGAAACTCTCGCATGAACTCAACCGCCGCGAAAAAGCGGGTTTCGGCTTCGCGGAGCGTTTCGGCGTAGTCGAAGTGGTAAAAGTCGAGGATGGCTTTGTGGGTGTCGGTGAGCTTTTGGTACCTGGCCTTGAAATCGGGGGCCAGCATGTCACCCGCCCGCAAACCGAGCCTAGCAATTTTGTCCTGGTAAGTCGGGCCGATGCCACGGAGGGTGGAGCCGATTTTGTCCTCGCCCTTCGAGCGCTCATAAGCGGCGTCGAGCAAGCTGTGCGTGGGTAGAATGATCGAAAGCTTCTTGGAAATAAACAGATTGCCGTGCAGATCGAGATTGAATTTTTGTAAAGCCTCGATTTCGCGGCGGAATACCACGGGGTCGAGTACGACGCCGTTGCCGATGATGTTCTGGATATCGGAGCGAAAAATTCCGGACGGAATTTGGTGCAGCACGTGCTTGATTCCGTCGAATTCGAGCGTGTGGCCGGCGTTGGGACCGCCCTGAAACCGCGCCACAACCTGATACTTCGGAGCGAGCACGTCCACAATTTTTCCTTTTCCTTCGTCGCCCCACTGGAGGCCAAGTAATACGTCGACTTTCATTGGTTGATTGGATGCTGGACTTTGGACGCTGGATTTTGGACTTTGGGCTTTAATCCAAAATCCAAAATCCAAGGTCCAAGGTCCATATAAAAACAAAATAATACCCGCTTCGACCAGTTTTGCCGATCGAAGCGGGCGTGATTACTTAATTTAATTATTAAGGTCTGGTCCAAAGAGTTCTTCTTGCGAGAGGTCTTTCCGGTTTTCGCAATTGTTGCGGGTGCAACCGCCATAAAAAATCAGTGAATGGTGGTCTACTTTGAAGTGCAGCATTTCGCCCACCATGTTCTGGATCGACTGAATGCGCGGATCGCAGAATTCCATCACTTTGTGGCAGTCAGTGCAAATCAGGTGATCGTGCTGCTTGAAGCCATACGACTTTTCGTATTGCGCCAGGTTTTTGCCAAACTGATGCCGGGTGACCAAATCGCAATCTACCAACACATCGAGCGTATTGTAGACCGTAGCACGGCTGACGCGGTACTTCTTGTTCTTCATGCTGATGTAGAGCTCGTCTACATCGAAATGATCGCTTCGGGTATAGATTTCCTCCAAAATCGCGAAACGCTCGGGCGTCTTGCGAAGTCTTTTATTTTCGAGGTAAGCCGTCAGTATCTTTCGAGCGGCTTCCAGATTATTTTTGGGAGCTGGTAACATAGAGAATCGATCAAGTACAAATATCGGACTTTTTTACGAAACCAGGTTCAAGTTGGCATCGAAACGAAGTACCTTGAATACGCCGTCGACACGTTCCAGCTTATTGATGAGCATGTCGAGGTGGCCGGTATCGTGGACGTAAAGCTTGATGTCGCCCTCGAAAACGCCGTCTTCGGTATCAATCGTCAGTCCTCGCATATTGATGCTCAGGTCACTGGAAATAATGCGCGTCACGTCGTTGATGAGGCCCACGCGGTCGGTACCTGTGATGCGGAGCCCGGCCAGGAAGGCTTCTTCTTTCTGTGATTTCCACTTGGCTTTCAAAATCCGATTGCCGTGCTTTGACATCAGCTCGGCGGCGTTAGGGCAGGTCGTGCGGTGAATCTTGATGCCCTCATTGATCGTTACAAAGCCAAACACGTCGTCGCCCGAAATGGGATTGCAGCAGGGCGACAACTTGTAGTCGATCTTATCCATATCCTCGCCAATGAGCAGCGTATCGTTCCCGGTACGCTCGCCGTGGATATTTTTGAGCAACTTGACGACTGCCTTGCCGTCGCTGCTGTCGTCGGTGTTGAGCTTCTCCTTGCGCTCTTTATTTTCTTTACTCTCCTTGTGTTTCTTGAATTTTCGGAGCTCATCGATTTGGATGTAGCCTTTACCAATCCGGTAAAAAAACTCAGCGGGCGTCTTGCACTCAAAGAACGCCCTCAGCTGATTAAATGCTTCGTTATTGGCTTCTATGCCCAGAATTTTGAGCTTCTTCTCGACCATCTGTTTGCCGTCGGTCTCGTAGCGGCGGCTTTCTTCCTTCAAATAATCCTTGATGCGGGTGCGCGCCTTGGACGTCACCACGATCCTGAGCCAGTCCTCGTTGGGCTTTTGCTTGTTGGACGTGATGATTTCGAGTTGATCGCCGTTTTTGAGCACGTAGCTGATCGGGGCCAGCGTGCCGCCGACCTTGGCGGCCATGCAGTGCGCGCCTACTTCGGAGTGAATCTCAAAGGCAAAATCCAGCGCCGTAGCGCCTTGGGGTAATACCTTCAGTTCGCCCTTGGGCGTAAAGGCGAACACCTCTTCCGTAAAAAGATTACTCCTGAACTCGTCCAGAAACTCGATGGCAGCGGTGCGGTCGCCCGTGCCGTCTTCCAGCGTCTCACGCACCCGATTGATCCAATCCTCAATATTGCCCCGCACTTTGGTGTCATTGCCCTTGTATTTCCAGTGCGCCGCGTAACCCTTTTCGGCGATTTCGTCCATGCGGGTCGTGCGAATTTGCACCTCCACCCATTGTCCGGTTTTGCTCATCACCGTCGAGTGCAACGACTGATAGCCGTTGGCGCGGGGCGTGCTAAGGAAGTCTTTCAGCCGGTCTGGATTGGGCTTGTAATGGTCGGTTACGATGGAATACGCCTGCCAGCAAAGCGCTTTTTCGCGCTCATACTCGCGCGGTGCGTCGATCATGATGCGGATCGCAAAGAGGTCGTAGATTTCTTCGAACGGCTTATTCTGCACCCGCATCTTGTTCCATATAGAATAAATCGACTTCGGGCGGCCCTTGATGACGTACTTGAAACCCGCCTCCTGCAAATCCTTTTCGATGGGCTCGGTGAAGCGCGCGATGAAGCGGTCGCGGGTAGTTTTTGTTTCGCGCAATTTCCGCGACACAGCGCGGTAGGCTTCCGGTTCAGCGTATTTGAGGTAGAGATCTTCCAGTTCGGACTTGATGGCGTTCAGCCCAAGCCGGTGCGCGAGCGGTGCGTAGATAAAAATCGTTTCTGAGGCAATTTTCAGTTGCTTATCGCGCGGCATGCTATCGAGCGTCCGCATGTTATGCAGCCGGTCGGTGAGCTTGACCAGAATGACCCGTACGTCGTCCGAAAGCGTGAGCAACATCTTGCGAAAATTCTCGGCCTGCTGCGACGAACCGTATTCGAAGCGCCCCGAAATCTTGGTCAGGCCATCGATAATCTTAGCGACTTTCTTGCCAAACAGGCGGCTGATGTCGTTAATGGTCATCTCGGTATCTTCCACCACGTCGTGCAGCAGCGCCGCCACGATGGACGTCGTGCCCAGCCCAATTTCCTCCACGACAATCTGCGCCACGGCCAGGGGGTGGTAAATATACGGCTCCCCTGACCGCCGCCGCATGTTCTTGTGGGCTTCCAGCGAGGTGTTGAAAGCTTTCTTGATCAGCTTGGCGTCATTGTCTTTGAGGAAAGGCTTGGCCGTCTTGAGTAGCTTCCGGTATTTCTTCAGGATGTCTTTTCGCTCCTGTTCTACGTCGATCTCGATGGTGTCCACGGGCGGTTGTTTCTTCATTTTTAGCAAGGCTACACTAAATTAGTTCTTTACGCAATCATTTTCAATAGTCCCGAACGCGAGGCGGGGGTACGTCTTTGAATATATTAAATTAAAGTGTTAATAGTCAGTATTTTAAAAATATTTTTTAAAATAAGAATAAAAACAGAGGCGGGAAAGGCCTGGAGATCATCGAATAATATTTAAGCAAGAAAATTAGGATGAATTTAGAATAAATACTTACTTTTGCACTCCCAAAATCAACTTTTCGGGTTAGGGGAAATAAGCGGGCGTGGCGAAATTGGTAGACGTGCTAGACTTAGGATCTAGTGCCGCAAGGCGTGGGGGTTCGAGTCCCTCCGCCCGTACATTTATTAAAAAAGCCCCGAGAAAGGGGCTTTTTTGTGTAATAGTTTAACTGTGTAATTGTTGAACTGATATGAAGATTGTATTTGTATAGTTGTTGAATTGCTGTCTTGCAGCAAATCCAATTACACCATTACACAATTCAACATCAAAAAGATAAACGCTATACCCATGGAAGTTCTGTTAGAAAAAAGTGCCCCGACGCTGGCCTCGCTCAAAGTGAAGCTGGTAGCGGAGGATTATAAGGAAAAGGTCGACAAGACCATTAAGGATTACGCCAAGAAAGCCAGTCTGAAAGGCTTTCGCGCCGGCAAAGTGCCGATGCCCGTCATCAAAAAGATGTACGGCAAGAGCATTTTGGTTGATGAGGTCAACCATCTTCTGAGCCACGCGGTTACGGATTACATTCGCGACAATAAGCTGTCCATCGTGGGCGATCCGATCCCCAACCGCGATGAGAATGAGGAGATCGACTGGGATAATCAGACCGATTTCGAGTTCACTTACGACCTGGGCATGGCGACTGATTTTGAGGTCGATTTCTCGGAAATTCCTGCTATACCGCACTACACGATCCACGCCGACAGCGAGGAGCTTGAAAAGTCGATCACTAATCTGCGCGAGCGGTTCGCCGATTCGAACAATCCCGAAACTTCCCAGGACGGCGATACGCTGTACGGTGAATTGAAGCAGGAAGCCACCGACTTCACGACTAACACCGCGATTCCGGTTAAGCGCGTGAAGGAAGGCGAGCGCAGCAAGTTTGTGGACGTAGCCAAAGGTGCCGAAATCGTGTTCGATATTCAGAACACGCTGGAAGACCAAGCCGCTATTGCGCACGTAACGGGCAAGAAAAAGGATGACGTGGATAGCCTGTCGGGCGATTTTACGTTTGTCGTGGACGACATCACCCGCTCCGCACCCGCCGAGTTGAACCAGGAGTTTTTTGATAAAGTACTTGGTCCCGGTACCGTTGAAGATGAGGAGGCCTTCCGCACCGAAGTATCCCGCATCATCGACGAGAACTACGCCCGCGAAACCGAAACCCTGTTGCGTCGCGACATGGAAACGGCCTTATTGGACAACATCGCGATCGACGTGCCCGCCGAATTTCTGAAAGCGTGGTTGTTGCGGAGTAACGAAGGGAAATTCACCGCCGAGCAGATCGAAGAGCAATTCGAGGATTTTGAAAAATCGCTGAAATTGAGTCTAATCAAAAACCGCATTGCCGACAACGCTGAAATGAAGGTAGAGTACCCCGAGATTCTGGCCTACACCAAACAAATGATGCGCGGGCAGTTTGGCATGATGAACACGGGTGACGACAGCATGGAGGAAGTGATCGAGCGTGTGGCGACAGGTTACCTGGCCGACCGCGAAAAGGACAACTATTCCACGATGTTCAACCAGGTGTACGATGGCAAGGTGCTCGACCTGATTCGTAGTCAAATCGCGACCGACGAGCAGGATGTCGACGTGGCCGAGTTCGAAGCAATCGCCAAAGCACGGGGCGGCGTTTTGGAAGGAGAAGAAACGACCGAGGCAACAGAAGCAGAAACCGAAGCATAAGGCTGAATAACTGATATTTTTATAAGAAAATCTGAAAATTGCCTAACCGTTTTTCACGCCCGAACACGTAAACTCTGTGGGACAATCTCGACTTCGATGCGATTGGTGTCGAGTTGCCAGGGTTCGCCGTCGAAATGTACCAGCGCGGGGCACTCGGTTTCGACTACGTAACACGGCAGTGATTGGTAGGCGACATGTTCTGAGCTTTTCAAGCTTTTAGAAAACATCTGGTAGGCCAGTACCGGGCCATACCACTTAGGAAAGGGCGTCACGGTGCATACTTCCAGCAGTCCATCGGTGAGCGTAGCCTGCGGCGCGACCCAGGCGTTGTTGCCAAACTGCCCCGCGTTGGCAAAAGACAGCGAAAAAACCTCGGTTTCCACGCCCGCGATCCTGACTTTCTGAGGTTGATAGTCGAGGTATGCCTGCATCGACACCCGCACGTAGGTATCCCAGCCCCGGCGCGGCTGCTGCCCGAATTGCTGACTCACGTAGGCATCGAAGCCCAGTCCGGCTACACAAAAAAAGGGCTGACCGTTGAGCGTGGCGCTATCGACGATTTGTATGGAGCTTTTGAAAAAATGCGCCAGCGCTTCTTCCAAGGTGAGCGGAATGCCCAGGTGCCGCGCCAGGCCGTTGCCCGAGCCCATCGGCAAAATGCCCAGCGGCAGCGCCGAATGCCGTAACCCGCACGCCGTTTCGTTTACGGTACCATCGCCGCCTACGGCCACGACAGCTATATACGCACCGCCCGCAACGGCTTCGGTTGCCAGTTCGGTCGCGTGGCCTGCCGCCTGCGTCACGATGCATTGCGCGCGGTACCCGGCTTCGTCGGCGCAACGCTCGATCAGCGCTTTGGTGTCGGCTACGCCACCGCCTAGCTTGGTGCCGGAGTTGGGGTTTATCAGGAAAAGAACAGAATCACGAGCCACGAATCAGGCGAAAAAGATGAAGAGCAATACCAGAAAGAGCACGATGAACAGGTAATACAACCCATCCACGAACGGGTACTGCTGCCGGTCTACTTTCTTGAAAAGATTCTTGAACATGGGGTAGGTGTTAGGTATTAGCGGGGCACCCCGTGGCGTTATTAGATATTAGGTTCGCTTACCCGGAGACAAAACCATCTTCCGACCCTCACTGTAATTACAAAATTCCGCAAAAAATATGAGAAACGCTTACCTAACATTCGCGCTGATTTTTGTCGCCAAGGTATTATTAGCCCAATCTCCAACCGACCGCCGTACCATTTTAGCCACGCTCGATCGCCAGACCAACGACTGGAACGCGGGCAACATAAAAGCCTTTATGCAGGGCTACTGGGAATCGGATTCGCTAATGTTTGTGGGCAAAAGTGGCGTGACCTACGGCTACCGAAATACCTACGAAGGCTACCTGAAGCGTTACCCCGATCGTGCCACGATGGGTGCGCTCAAATTCGATATCGTGAACCTGTCGTTTCCCGGCCAAGGCGCGGCCTTTGTTGTGGGAAAATGGCATCTGACCCGGCCCGAAGCGGGCGACATCGGCGGTTATTATACGTTGTTATGGCGCAAGATTAAGGTAAAATGGGTGATTATCTGCGATCATACGAGTTGACTCACGGATTTTTACAATAATAAAAAGCGGCCGATTCTAATAGGAATCGGCCGCGTTTTATTATAGATCCAAAATTTTATAAACACGATTAAATACTATTTTAGT
>JBBSSJ010000079.1:0-16509 GCA_038242095.1 Cytophagales bacterium | reverse complement strand
GATTGCCGGGTAGTACTGCTGCTCTCAATCTGACCTTCTGGTATTGAAATCGTAACGATGGTAACGGGCCGAAGCGATGTGAGCAGAACTCTCAATCTGACCTTCTGGTATTGAAATGTTCTAAATATTACCTGGGCTTTCACAAGTTTGTGTCTCTCAATCTGACCTTCTGGTATTGAAATCTTGCATACGGTCCCGGTACCTGGCTTTCGCTTCTCCGGCTCTCAATCTGACCTTCTGGTATTGCAATTAACCCGCCATGGCCATCGCAATAAGGCCCTTATCGGCTCTCAATCTGACCTTCTGGTATTGAAATGACTTGCTCAGCCTGCCAGCGCGCCCCAGGGCGCAAACTCTCAATCTGACCTTCTGGTATTTGAAATACGGGTGGTGCCAAAAAGGGCGTCCTTGACTTCATTGACCGCTTGCTCGATGGCGGCTTCGTTTTCGTAGGGAATGGCAGCGAATTTTTCTTCTCTGTTCCAGAGCCTGTGGGAATCGGTGTGATGTGAGAGCCAGGGGTTTTCAACTCAACCGCTGGCGGGCAATTTCCAGGGCCTTATGCAGCCTGTCGCGCAGGACGCTTTGCGATGGGAGTTCGGTCAGGTAGTCCGCCACCCGTATGTTACTGCGGTCCAGTTGCAACAGCTCCACGTGCTCCTGGTTTTTACCCGTGCACAGAATGAGGCCAATGGGCACGTTCTCCCCCTCCACCCGTTCGTATTTCTCCAGGTACCTTAGATATAGTTCCATCTGCCCCTTGTAGGCGGCTTCGAACTCCCCAATCTTCAAGTCGATAGCCACCAGGCATTTGAGGCGGCGGTGGTAAAACAGCAGGTCGATGTAGTAGTCGCGGTTGTCAATGGTGATGCGCTTTTGCCGGGCTAGAAAGGCAAAGTCGCTGCCGAGCTCGGTCAGGAAGCGTTGCAGTTCTACGATGATGGAGGTTTCCAGATCCTTTTCGGAATACGCCTCCGACAGGCCCAGGAAATCCAGGAAATAGGGGTCGCGGAACACCAGGTCGGGACTCAGCCTCTGCTCCTCGCGCAGCAGGGTCAGCTCGTTCAGGATGGTGGCTTCGGGCTTGCGACTGATGGCCGTGCGCTCGTAGAGCATGGACTGGATGCGCTCCCGAAACGTTCGCACGCTCCACCGCTCATGGATGCAAAGCTCCAGGTAGAAAGCCCGTTTCAAGGGGTCATCCAGATAAATGACCAGCCTCAGGTGCGACCAGCTCAATTGTCTACACACCGTGTATACAATTGACTCATCGGGAAAAACGGCGGCAAGCTGCATGCACTGCCGCAGCTGCTTTTCGCCCCAGCCCCTGCCGTAGGCCTCGCTAAGTTGTCCAGCCAAAGACTTAACAACCTGCTGCCCAGATTCTGCCCGTTCACTGCCCAACACATCCTGATTGATGCGTTTCCCAACGTTCCAATACAGTAATGTGAGCTCGGCGTTAACGGACGAAGCCACTATGTTTCGGCTCTGCTCAATGAGCTGCCTGACATCGGCGACTATGGGCGAAAGGAGCGACGAATCTTCATTCATACTATTTTTTTTGGGCCGTGGGCCACACACCACAGGCCTGGCGCTTGGGTTCGTTAGTCGTCCACGGAGGGAACCGGGTCATAGGATGCATTTAAACGATGGGGCAATATAGCACATATCACTTTCCGCCGTTTACGCTACCCTGGGGCGTTCCGTAAAAACGATCAATTAATTGTCACGTCGCCAGATTCCGAAATACGCGGTTATTTTTCGCAAATATCGTTCCGTATTGCCGTCCGTTTAATCAAATTCCGGTATATTGCGTACTTAACGAGTAAACCGTAATACCCTATGATATTTGGTTACGTGCGCGTTTCGAAGTACGATCAGAATCAGGATTTGCAATTTGACGCGATGAAGGCGGAAGGATGCGATAAGATTTTCCACGAAAAGGTTTCCGGCGCGGCCAAGCACCGCCCCGAGTTCGAGCATTTGCAGGAGCGCCTTCGCCCCGGCGACAAGGTGGTAGTCTACGACATCGACCGCCTAGGCCGCACGATGGTCGAGCTGGTGATGATTGTGGACGAGTGGAACGAAAGGGGTATCGGCTTTAAGTCGATCTCTCAGCCACTGATTGACACGACCACCGAGCACGGCGAATTCATCTTCAAGCTATTTGCTTTACTGGCAGAGTTAGAGCGCAAGAAACTTGTGCGCCGCACCAGGGCGGGACTGGCTGCAGCTAAGGCGCGGGGAAGAACAGGCGGACGCCCCAAGGGGCTGGGTGCGAAGTTTAAAAAAATACAGCCGATGGTCTGCGACGCCTATTTGCAAGGCCGGACTGTCAGTGAAATTCGCCAGGCGTTCGGCATATCTTCCAACCATACCTTTTACAGGATTATCGAACCCGTCAGACCACAGGGAAACGGTGAAAAGGAGAACGCTCCTACTGACGCCGTTTAACCAAAAAAGATAACCCGGATAAAGCAGTTCCTACCCAGCCCTCCCGGACGAGACGATTCGCATTAGAAAATATGGCAATAAATGGACAATGACATCAAAAGACTCTCGCGCCTGACATCCATACTTATCCAGCTTTTGTCAAGGGGACTTGTTAACTCTAAAATGCTTGCTGATAAATTCAACGTAAGTATCAGGACGATTTACAGGGATATAAAGGCCCTTGAAGATGCCGGGGCACCAATCGTAACCGAGGAAGGAAAGGGGTACAGTCTGATGGCCGGGTATAAAATTCCGCCCATCATATTGACGGAGACCGAGGCAAACGCCTTACTTACTGCCGAGCTTATTATTCAGGCCAGTAAGGATACTTCTCTAATTGCAGAATTCGCATCCGTGACATCTAAAATCAGGGTTGTTTTACCAAATGATTTGAAGACGAAGACGGAAAACTTAGAAAAAAAGCTGGGTATATCGAATAAGTACACTGACAAATCATCTAAAAGCAGTCTGCTCTTAAAATTACAGAAAACCCTGACAAGCTACTCGGTCGTGGGCATTGACTACGTGAATAAAAAGGGTGAGAGCACAAGGCGGGAATTGGAGCCTTTCGCACTGTACACAAATCAAAACGACGAGTGGGTGTTGGTTGCATTTTGCAGATTGAGAAAAGATTTCAGATCATTTACATTACTCAATATCAGCAACCTGGATTTTCTTTTACATCTTGGACGCCGTTGACCCAACTCTTGAAAAACAGGAAATGAAGATATTGATCGTCGAGGATGAAAAACATCTGGCAGAGAGTATGTATCTATATCTGACCCAGGAAAGTTACCTATGTGAAGTCGCAACCAACTTTCGGGAAGCGCAGGATAAGATCAATGCTTATAGCTACGATTGTATCCTGCTGGATCTTATGCTGCCGGGCGGAGATGGAATGAGCCTATTGGAAGAATTGAAAGGCAGCGACCGCCATGACGGGGTGATCATTATTTCAGCCAGAGATGCCCTCGATGACAAAATAAAGGGATTGCGCCTGGGCGCAGATGATTACCTGGCCAAACCATTTCATCTCCCGGAACTGGGGGCAAGGGTTTATTCACTCATTCGAAGAAAGTCATTCGGCAACTCCAACCTATTGAGAATTAACGAAATGGAAATTGATTTTTTGGCAAAAACGCTGGAAGTACATTCACAGGAGGTACCCCTGACCAAGACAGAGTACGAAGTGCTTGTTTTCCTCATTAGCAACAGGAACAGGGTCATTTCAAAAAGCGTCCTGGCCGAGCATCTCTCGGGCGACATGGCCGACATGATGGATAACCACAGCTTTGTGTACGCCCATTTAAAGAACCTGAAAAGGAAACTTTCCGATGCCGGATGCAGGGAGTACATAAAGACCGTTTACGGAATGGGCTATAGATTAGAGGTATGAAAAAGCTGCTGAATCAATCCCTGACCTACTATTCAGCCTTTGCCCTCATTATGCTCCTGCTGACCGCGCCTGCCTTTTACTGGATTTCGCAAAAGCTACACCTGGATGATGTAAATGAGGCGATTTTGTTAAGGAAAGAAGAGTTTCTGTTGGATGGGAAATGGAATAATCTCACTTCCGGGGATATCCTCAGTTGGAACGAATTCAACCGGGACATTAAAATCTTGTCCGATACAGTAAGGGTGGAAAGGGGTAAGATAATTCAACAGATATTTTTTGATGAACTAGCCGACGAGTGGGAGCCGTACAGGGTGCTTTATGAACCCGTCCGCCTGCATAACGAGCCCTATCTTTTGATGATTCGCATCAATTTGATCGAGTCTGTCGATCTGATGCAAGCCACTGCCTTGATCTTTACCTTTCTGTTGTTCATACTATTAGTTGGGTTTGTGCTGATCACCAGAATTGTTTCCAGTAAGTTGTGGAAACCGTTTTATAGCAGCATATCGCTAATAGATAGTTTTGAGATAGGGAAAAAAGCCCTGCCCGATTTTAATCAGACCAGTACCATTGAATTTGAGCAACTAAATCGAGCCTTGGTCAAACTCATCTCCCAAAATATCAAGGCTCTGGAAAGGGAAAAAGAATTTACCCAAAATGCCTCGCACGAGCTGCAAACTCCCGTAGCAATCATTCAATCCAAATTGGACCTGCTACTGCAGAGTCCTGGTTTGACCGAAGGACAGGCCGTCATACTTCAGCAACTATACGAGGCAACCAGTCGCCTGTTTCGAATCAATAAAAATTTGCTGCTTTTGGCAAAGATTGAAAACAGACAGTTCTCGAACAAACAGAATGTAAATGTGTTGGAAATTATCAGGGACGTGCTGCCCTACTTTGAGGAGCAGGCCGAAGAGAAGTCGCTGATCATCCATACCGATCAGTTGACTGACACTTTTGTCGATGCAAATAAGGGACTGACTGAAATCCTTATAAACAACCTGCTAATGAACGCCGTCCGTTATAATATTTGTAAGGGGAGCATAACTTTGACCCTGGCTCATGACGTATTCGTCATCGAAAATACCGGAAACCCGCAACCGCTCGATGCCGATAGTATCTTTCGGCGCTTCTACGGTAGTGTTGCTCATCCCCAAGGCGCAGGCCTGGGGCTGGCCATTGTCAAAAAGATCGCCGACCTCCACCATTGGAAGGCCCATTATGCGCACCAGAACGGAAAGCATGTATTTTCTATAATCTTCTGAAATTCTAAAAATCTTCTAAATTCACTCTTACACTTGCAGCCGTGTATTCATTAAGAAACTGATTTAGCTGCAAGTGAAAAAAAACTGGTACTTCGTTTTTCTGGTAATGGTTGCCATACCGGGTTTTACGCAAAAAATGGCAACGTTGTCGGGAAGGGTGATTGATGCCTCCACTAGTGAACCCCTTCCGTATTCTACCATCGCCGTTCTGGACCAAAAAGAAGGCAAGTTGATGACGGGACTCATAAGCGACGGTGAGGGTAAGTTTGTATTCGCGCAAGTCCCCACAGGTACTTATACCGTAAAAATCAGCTTTGTCGGCTATGAGGATCAGGAAATTCCGCTGTTGATTGGGGAACTCAACCAAGCCTACGACCTGGGAAAGATCCGTATGGTGAATACCGGTCAACAATTGGACGAGGTGGCAGTAACCGCCCGCCAGGAGATCGTGTCCTCGGGTTTGGATAAGAAGAGTTTTGGGATCGAGGACAACATTTCCCAGTCTGGCGGGTCGGTTTTGGATGCCATGCGGAACCTTCCGGGCATAACCGTCGACCCGGAAGGGAAGGTAATTCTTAGGGGAAGTGATCAGGTATCGGTTCTGATTGATGGAAAGTCTTCGAGCCTGACAGGCTTTGGCAACCAAAAGGGGCTGGCAAATATTCCGGCTAGCAACATCGAGCGCATTGAGATTATCAATAATCCTTCGGCCAAATACAATGCGGCGGGCATGGCGGGTATTGTGAACATCATCTATAAGAAAGGGAAAGAGGTCGGCTGGAATGGCGAAGTGGGCCTGATTGCCGGGGTCGGTGAATTGAATCAACGCAGAGAAAACCTGCCCAATATTTCGTCAAAGTTCGCACTGACACATAAAATCAACCCCAATCTGAGTCTCAATTATAGAACTGGCAAAATCAATCTGTTTCTACAAGCAGATGGAATAAGCAGAAAAAGGGTTAATGAGAATACCTTTACCACCCGAAAATACACAGGAACCACCCCTGATGTTTCTTCCCAATTTCTCGAAAATCGTACCCAAAAACTCTATAATCTAAAGGCGGGCCTCGACTGGGACATAGACGAGAACAATACCATTACACTGTTTGCTCTCCGGCAGTATGAAGAGCACATCGACCAGGGGGACGTCCCCTACGACAATTTGGAGACCGGCATACGCAGGAGACTTTGGCTTTGGCGGGAAGACGAAACGACCAAATTCATCAATTATTCCGCCAGCATTGCCCATCGTTTTGAACAGCCTGGCCATTCGTTGACCTTGTCCTATTTGTACACGGGTGGAGGCGAGGATGAATTATTTCCTTTTTCAGATTCGAGCGCCACCCGCAACTCAACGGATGCCACCCGTCTGCTGGTAAATGAATATGTGCATAGCATTAATTTGGATTACGTAAAGCCCCTGCGAGCGGGTCGGCTAGAATTAGGGTCCCGGATTAACTTGCGCACCATTCCCATTTCCTACGTAATCATTCCTGGGGAGAACTCCATTCTTGACCCTAATCTGGGTAATTATTCTAAATACATAGAGAATGTGTATGCCTTCTATGGCAGCTACATCTGGCAAAAAAAGAATTTCGACCTTGAGGCTGGGATGCGTTTCGAGCCGACTGATGTCAAGTACAGTCTTGATCCCGCCAACGCCTATTATTCCACAACATCATACAAATATCTGCCGCTGTTTCCCAATATACGGTTTACGCGAAATCTGAACGAGAACAACACATTTTCACTATTTTATAATCGTCGGGTAGACAGGCCGGGTGAATTTGACGTCCGCCCCTTTCCCAAGTACGATGATCCCGAAGTGTTGAAAACGGGTAATCCGGCACTCAGGCCTCAGTTCACCCAGAATTTTGAAGCAGCCTACAAACGCTTCTGGAAGCAGGGTTCGATCTATGGCTCTGCTTTTTACCGGCGGATCGATGGAATAATATCCAGGATTTTCACTCAGGATGCTCAGGCCGTAGATGCTATAATCAACACGATCACCCAGAATCTGGGAAAAGGTACCAACCTCGGCCTGGAATTTGTCCTTGACCAGAAACTAACCAAAAACTGGACCATGAACGCCAGCCTGAACGGTTACCGGAACCATATAAACGCTTTTTCAGGCACCCAGCGATATCCTTACGTGCAGGCGTTCCAATTTGAAGAAAGCAGTACGTTCACGTGGAATTTCAAGGTGAACTCCAACGCAAAGTTCGGGAATGGCTGGGATTTCCAATTATCCAGCCAGTATTACGCACCGGATATTATTCCGCAGGGCAGGATCAAGGACAGGTATTCGCTGGATTTTGGGTTGAGAAAGAAGGTTTGGAAGAATAAGGCGGAAGTGTGGATGTCGGCTACGGATATCCTCAATACTTTTCAGATTGAACGGGAGATCACAGGCCCGAATGTTTCCCTTACCGCCTACAATTACTACGAAACGCAGGTGGTAAGCCTGGGGACGAAGTTTAAGTTTTAGTGCAAGAGCCAGTTCCAGGAAGATGCCACTTTCTTTTTCCAGGAAAAAAATTGGAGTTTTCTTCACAAATCGCCAATTTTGGCCATCATCCACAGGAAATGGTGTCTTCCTGAACCAACTGCCCCATAACACGGGGACGATGGCGCCTACAGATAGCAGTAACCCCAATTCCGGTGCTTCCAGCCAACCGGTGTTCGTACTATTATTTGTAGGATGCATAAAATAAAAAATTCTTTCGAGCAGTTCCGCATTGCCAGCCACCTCATCCGCTGGAGTTTTCTGGCCATACCGCTTGCCATGGCGGTGGGGGCCATGGTTGCCTTCTTTTTATGGGCGCTGGATTGGGCTACAAAAACCCGCTGGGAAAATATATGGCTCATTTTTTTCCTGCCGCTGGCGGGCATACTGATCTTTCTACTCTATCGGTATTGGGGCAAAAACGCCGAGGCGGGTAACAATCTCATTATGGATGAGATTCACAAACCTGGCGGCGGCATACCCTTCCGCATGGCCCCCCTCGTACTATTCACTACCGTATTGACGCATCTGTTTGGCGGCTCGGCGGGGCGGGAGGGTACCGCCGTGCAAATGGGCGGAAGTCTGGCCGCTTTCATGGCCAGGCACCTCAAACTCGATCAGCGGGATACCCGGATCATCCTGCTGGCGGGCATGGCGGCAGGTTTCGGGGCGGTCTTCGGAACCCCGGTAACGGGAGCAATTTTCGCCCTCGAGGTGCTGGCGATTGGCCGGATAAAATACGACGCGCTCATTCCCTGCCTGATCGCAAGCCTGGTGGCCGACATCACCTGCAACTCTTTATCAATTCACCACACGCATTATTCCATTGCCTATGTGGCCAATAAGTCGCTGAACGCGCTTCCGTTCATTTCATTTGATCTGTTACTGCTGGCAGAAGTGATTGGGGCGGGAGTTCTGTTCGGACTTGCCAGTTTTTTATTCGCCGAACTCTCCCACCTGATCAAAACCCTGGGCAACCGCTACCTCGTCCACAAATGGCTTATTCCGGTGACAGGGGCAGTGTTGGTGATCGGAATAAGCTACAGCCTGGGTACCTTTGATTACCTTGGTCTGGGGGTGATTTCCCCCAATCCCGGAGGGGTGAGTATCGTGTCGGCCTTCTCGGCGGGAGGGGCCGACTATTTCAGTTGGTTCTGGAAGCTGCTCCTGACGGCCCTCACCCTGGGGATGGGCTTTAAGGGCGGGGAGGTGACACCGCTTTTTTTCATCGGCGCTACCCTGGGAAACACGATCGCCGTGCTTACCGGGGCACCGGTCGATCTGCTGGCGGCTCTGGGCTTTATTGCCGTATTTGCCGGGGCGACCAACACCCCGCTGGCCTGCACCATGATGGGGATAGAACTTTTCGGCTCCGAGCATGTGGTATATTACGCCGTGGCCTGTTTTACTGCCTACTATTTTAGCGGGCACTCGGGCATCTATCAAGCCCAAAGAGTTGCGGTTTCCAAATTCCACACCGTCGAACCCACCGAGGAGACGTTGAAAGAAATGAAAGAAAACAAAAAGACGTATGGACGGTGATATCAAAACGACCAAAATCGGGAAGCTGCGCATCTATTTAAAAATCGGGGAAAAGGTCCAGGGCGACACCTTGGTCCAGAAGTTTTTTTCCAAAAATAAATATGTGAAAATGCTGGACGAGGCCAAAAACTCCGGCATCAGGAACGCCCACATTTATCAGACAATCGGGGCTTATGAGAATGGGGGCAAAATACAGCACTACAACCTTGAAGTCAGTAATTCGGGCCTGACCGTTTGTCTGGAGTTGGTGGACGAAAAGGAAAAACTGCAGTCGTTCTTTAAAACCCACCGGCGGATGTTTAAAAACAGAACCGTCATTTTCACCGAAGTGGAATTTTGGGAACATAGTGACGACTAATGCGCTGTATGAATAGTAGCCAATAATTCCAGTCTCAGTTGCACCTTATGAAACTCCTGCTGGTAGAAGACGAACCTGAGCTTTCCGACTCTATACTCACCTACCTAAGACAGGAGGGGTACCTGTGCGAATCTGCGCCTACCTTTACGCTGGCCGCCGAGAAAATTGTGCTGTATGCCTACGATTGCGTCATCGTGGACATCACCCTGCCCGGCGGCAATGGCCTCGACCTGGTGCGGGCGTTGAAAAAAATGGATACCCAAACGGGCATCGTCATCATTTCGGCCAAGGATGCCCTGCCCGACAAAATAACCGGGCTGCAACTGGGAGCCGACGACTACCTGACCAAACCCTTCCATCTGGCCGAACTCAGCGCGCGGCTGCAGTCGGTGCTGCGAAGGAGGCACTTTGGCGGACGCAAGGAAATCACCATCCGGGGTATCACCATTCATCCCGACGAGGTTCAGGTGTATGTTCAGGGCGAAGCCCTGGACCTGACCCGCAAGGAGTACGACCTGCTGCTGTTTCTTGTGGCCAATCCGGGCCGGGTACTCACCCGCGAAGCCATCGCCGAACACCTCTGGGGGGATAACATCGACCAGGTCGACTCGCTGGAAATCATTTCCACCCATGTCAAAAACCTTCGGCGAAAGCTGGGCGAGCGTGGTGAGTCTTCTGGCATCAGGACCGTTTACGGACTGGGCTATAAATTCGAGCGCTGAATCATGAAACTCCTGGACCGCAGCCTCCGAGCCTACCTGTTGTATTCGGTGGTCGTCATCCTCATCAGCACCCCGATCTTTCATGTGGTCATCGAGCGGCTATTCATCGAGGACGTCGATGAGGCGCTGCTGGTTCGCAAACGCGACCTCCAAAGTCGGGTGGACCAATTCCCCAGCTTTCAGGCGCTCATGAATTGGTATGACGTAGAGGACAATACCTTTTTTCGGCCCCTCAGCCCGACCACCCCGCAGCGTGATTCCATCTATGATGCGGAATACACCGAAATCGTTGATCCGGTGACGACCGAGCCGGAGCCATTTCGCGAACTCTCCACCCGCCTAACCTACCGCGGGCAGCCTTTTCACCTGATCACCCGCATCTCACTGGTGGAAAGCGAAGACCTGCTGCAAGCCATCGCGCTGACGCAGGCGGGGCTGCTCATACTGCTATTGGCGGGCTTTGTACTGCTCAACCGGCGCATTTCCCGGCAACTCTGGCAGCCGTTTTACCACACGCTGGAGCAATTGCGGCAATTCGGGGTGGATAAGAACGAATCCCTGCAACTGCCGCCCACCGACATTGCCGAATTTGCCGAGTTGAACCAGACCCTCGGCGAGCTCACCAGTCGTGGCCGCCAGGCATTTCTACGGCAAAAAGAGTTTACCGACAATGCGGCCCATGAGATGCAGACCCCGGTCGCCATTTTCCAGGCGAAGCTCGAACTGCTTTCCCAAACTCAACCGCTTACCGACAATCAGGCCGAGCTGATAGGCTCTCTCAATAGCGTCACCGTTCGGCTCTCGCGGCTCAACAAAAGCCTTTTGCTGCTGACCCGCATCGACAACCAGCAATACGCCGACACCCGGCCGATAAACCTGGCCACGCTCCTCGACTCGCTGTTGAATCAATCCCGGGAATCCATCGAAGCCAGGAGGCTGATGGTAGAAAGAACAGGTAGGGAGGACGGCCCGATGGTGCAGGCCAACCGGACGCTTCTTGAGATTTTGCTGACCAACCTGCTGGTCAATGCCATCCGCTATACCCCATCGGGCGGGCGAATCCGAATCGACGCGGCCCCTCAATCCGTGACCATTGCCAACACGGGCGCTCCGCTCACGATTCCCCCCGAAAAGTTGTTTGCGCGGTTTCAGAAAGGCGAAGCGCAGACCGTGGGCGTGGGGCTGGGGCTGGCTATCGCCAAACAAATTGCGGAGACCAATGGCTATGAATTGACCTATGCGTATGGTGGAGGGCAGCATCAATTTACGCTGAATATCATCAACTCCAGATTGTCTCCATGATTGATTGTTAGCTTGCCGCTATTAACCAATTCAACCGTAATCTCCCATGAAAAACTGCCTGCTCCTGCTGCTCCTTTTTTCGATGACGGGGACTCTGCACGCCCAGTTGATACCCGAGGATCAGGTACCCGCACTGATAAGAAGCACTCTTGCCAAAAAACACCCCGATGCCCGGAATCTGGAATGGGAAAGAGCGGAGCCTTACTACGAAGCCATCTTTACTTTGAACAAGACCCACCGGGCTATCAAGTTCGACACCCAGGGCCGGGTAGCCGAAACGGAAGTCGGTATGCCCGTTTCCAAAATACCGGCTCCCATCGCCCGGTACATGAAAACCCACTACCCCGCCGAACGCATCCAGGCCGCCGAAACCGTAACGAAAGCCGATGGCACGAAAAGCTACGAAATCCGCATTACCGGCATGGAGGTGGTTTTCGATAATGCCGGAAAATTTCTCGAAGAAGAAAAAGACTGATGACTTTATTTCTCTTTGCCAACGTCTCTTCCAGGCCAATACGATTGCAATATTGGGTTTTCTTGATGGCTATTGGATTGACAATAAACCGCCCCATCCTGGCGCAACAGGGTTTGGAGCTATACCTCGACAACGCCCGCCAAAGCAGCCCGCTGATTCGTGACAATCAGAATCAGATTCAGGCCAATGCCCTCGAAGCGCAGCGGTTGCAGGCCCTCTACACCAAACCCCTGGTGCAACTCACCGGGGCCGCGCAGTTTGCGCCCATTTTCTCGACCGACCGGGGTGGGTTTCGGCCTGAACTGAACTCCAACGGAGCAGACCGCTATTTCGGCTATGACCTGGCTGTCTCGAACGGTGGTCTTTATCAGGGGCTTATCAACGTCACGCAGCCCATCTCGAATCTGTTCCGGGCTAGGGCCTACGCCGAACCCTTCGTGCTGGCTTCGCAAATCGGCCAAACTGTAATCGGGCTGAGCAGGCATGAAATCGAAAGGGTCGTTACGGACCAGTACATTCTTTGCCTGCAGGATCAGTTGCAGGTTCAATACACCGATAGCCTGCTGAAGCTGCTGGGCGAACAGCGCGAAATTGTCCTGAGATTCGTCGAAGCCTCCCTGCTCAAACGGTCGGATTTGACCCTGGTGGACATCGAGACCCAAACGCAGCGCAACCTGCGGGTGGGCTACCAGACGGCTTACCGACGCGATTTACTAGAACTGAATGCCCTGAGCGGCATTGCCGATACCACCCTGGTTGATTTGCCCCCGCTGAATCTCGCCATCGAGGCCGACATCGGCGCGGCGGAGTCGGGCTTCACCCGGCGGTATGCCCTGGATAGCTTGGCACTGATGGCTCAGCAAAATATTTTCGAACTGCGCTACCGGCCCCAGTGGAACTTCATCGGCAACGGCGGGCTGAACACCTCGTATTTGCCGGCCTTACCCCGGCGGCTTGGTTTCAGCGCGGGCGTTTCGCTGGTCTGGACGCTCTACGACGGCCATCAGAAGCGATTGAACCGGCAGCGCACGGCCCTACTGCAGCAGAGTTTTGGCAATTACCGCCAGTTCACGCTCACCCAAAATACCGTACGCCGGGAACGGCTGCGGGGTGAACTGCGGGGCCTTGCCGAGCGGCTGATTGTCTATAACCAGCAAATAGCGGGCTACGAATCTGTTTTAGCGTCCTACCGGGCCGAGTTGCTACTGGGACAATTGTCGATCATCAACTACATCACCGTCCTGAAAAATATGGTGGCCGCCCGGCGCGACGCGCTGCTGCTCCAGTCCAACCGTCAACTCCTCATCAATGCGTACAATTATTACAACTGGTAGCCTATGGGCAATTCTGCTGCTCGGCCTGTCAGCCTGTGGCTCCCGGCAGGCTTCCGATTCGGAACCGGTACAGGCCGCCGCCCGTACGCCCGTCATGGTGCAGACGGTCGAGCGGGGCGGCATCAGCAACAGCCTGACGCTGTTCGGCACGACCCTCTACCTGCGCCGAAACGCCGTAACCGCTCCCGTAGCAGCCTTCATTACCAAGGTCAACGTGAGCCTGGGGGCGCGGGTCAAGGCCGGTCAGCCGCTGTATGAACTTGAAACCAAAGAACGCCGGGCGCTGGGTACGCTGTCGGTGGGGCGCGATTCGGCCTTAGTGGGCCGGATTACGGTGCGGGCCGCTTCGGGAGGGCTGATTACGACTTTCGATAAGCAGCAAACCGGCGATTACGTGCTAGAAGGCACCCAGCTCTGTACCATTGCCGAAGACAACGCCCTGGCCGTGCAGGTCAACGTACCCTACGAGTACGGAGCGTTGGCCAGGCCCGGTCGCACCTGCCGGGTGCGGCTTCCCGATGGCCGGACGCTGACGGCCACCTTCACCACCCCCCTGACCACGGTCAATGCCCTGGCCCAGACCCAAAGCGTACTGGCCCACATAAGGCAACCCGTGTCGCTGCCCGAAAACCTCACCGTGCAGGTGGACGTGACCAGCGAAGCCAACGCCAATGCCCAATTGCTGCCCAAAGCCGCCATTCTGACCGACGAAATGCTGGAACATTTTTGGGTGATGCGGCTGCTCGACGACAGCACGGCGGTGAAAGTCCCCGTGCAACTCGGCGAACGAACCACCACAACCGTCGAGGTGCGTTCCCCGGTCTTCGGAGAGGGTGACCGGATCATTGTTGAAGGCAACTACGGCCTGCCCGACACGGCGCGGGTGCAGGTGATAACTCCCGTTCGATGAAAAAGCAATTGCTGCTCCTGTGGGTCTGGCTCCTGCTGGCCCTGACCGCCCATGCCCAGAACTGGGACATCAATACGCTACGTCAGGCGCATCTGCACCGCAATTCCGCGCTGGATGGGGTATTTACCGGAATTACAAATTCGGCCAGCCCCGTTGCTTTAGGGGGTTCGGCTCTGCTGGTGGGGTTAAGTTACCTCGGCCATGATTCGACCACCCGCCGTAAAACGCTTTACACGGGCGTTTCGGTGGTGGGGGCGGTAGCTGTGACCACCCTGCTCAAGTATGCTGTTCACCGCCCCCGTCCGGTGGTGACGTACCCCGACATTCAGCCGCTGGTGGGCGAAGGCAGCCCCTCGTTTCCGTCGGGCCATACCACCGAAGCCTTTGCCTTTGCCACCGCCCTGAGCCTGTCCTACCCGAAATGGTACGTGATTGTACCGGCCTACACCTGGGCCGGAGCCGTGGGCTATTCCCGGCTTCATCTCGGCGTTCATTATCCCAGCGACGTGCTGGTGGGAGCGGTCGTTGGGGCGGGTACTGCCCTACTTACCCATAAACTCAATCAGCGATTAGCCAGCCGTGGTTTGTTCGGCCACCGGCTATGTCACCGGCCATCGGTGCCGATTCAGGTAACTCTTTGCTATTATCCGTTATGACTGATTCATCTACTGCGCCCGTTTCGGCTTCCGACAAGCCAGCGGGCCGTCCCAAGCGCTCGTATTTCGAGGTATTCAGCCGTCCCATCCTGTTTACGGGGGCATTGCTGCTCCTGGCGGGCATTTTTGCCTACACCCGGATGCAGACCAATCTGTTTCCCGAGGTGCTGTTTCCGCGCGTGTCCATCATCGCCGACAACGGCCAGCAGCCCATCGACCGGATGATGATTACCGTGACCAAGCCGCTCGAAAGTGCGGTCAAGAAAGTGAACGGGGTAACGGTGGTCAAGAGCAGCACCAGCCGGGGTAGTTGTACCATCGATGTGTTTTTTGAGTGGGGTCAGGACATCTACACCCAGAAAACGCAGGTCGAGAGCCGCATCAACGAGATTCGGAACTTCCTGCCGCCGGGCGTGAATCTTTCCATCGAGGCCATGAACCAGTCGTTATTTCCGGTCTATGGCTACACTCTTGAAAGCGACACCTATGGACTGGTGGCCCTCCGCGATAAGGCCAACCTGCTGGTTCGGCCCCTGTTCTCGCAGGTGTCCGGCATTTCCAACGTGGTGGTGCGGGGTGGCAAAGCCAAAGAAATCGTGGTGATGCCCGATGCGGTGAAATTAGCCTCGGTGAATCTGTCGATAGCCGCCCTGATGACCGCCATCAATGCCAACAACAGTGTTTTATCGAATGGCTACGTGGCCGATTTCCGCCGACTTTACCTCACGCTGACCGACACGCGGGTGCTGGACGTGGACGCACTTGGGAAACTAATCGTTAAAAACGATGGCACCCGGATAGTTCGTCTGGGCGAGGTGGCCCGCATCGAGGTGCAGGAACAGCAGCAGGAGTTTCTGGTCGTCAATGCCAACGGCCACGATGCCGTGCTGATCGACCTGGTCAAACAGCCGGGCGTGAACCTGATTGATTTTGCCAAAAACGCCGAAGCCAAAGCCGCCGAAATCAGCCGGGTACTGCCCAAAGGAATGCGGCTCAAACCCTACTACGACCAGTCGGCCTTTGTGGGCGACAGCATCCACAGCGTCACCAAAACCATCTACGAAGGGCTGCTGCTGGCCATTCTGGTGATGGTGGTTTTCCTGCGTTCTTGGCGGGCCAGTACGGTCGTTTTACTAACCATACCCGTTACGCTGGCCTTTACCATTCTGGTACTCTACGTGGTGGGCATCACCATTAACATCATGTCGTTGGGGGCCATCGCCGCATCCATAGGCCTGATTATCGACGATGCCATCGTCATCATCGAGCAGATTTACCGCGTCCACGAGGAAGAGCCGGGCAAGAACCGCTTCGCCGTCGTGCAGCAGGCCATTCACAACCTGTTTCCCGCGATGGTCGGCTCCTCGCTTTCTACCATCGTGATTCACTTTCCGTTCCGGCTGATGAGCGGGCTGGCCGGCAGTTTCTTCCGGGAACTCTCCGACACCATGCAGATCACGATGATCTGTTCGTTTTTGGTCACCTGGCTGCTGCTGCCCGTGCTGCATTTGTTGATTGGGTTTAAGCCCCAGAAAAATTCCCACGCGGTG
>JBBSSJ010000078.1:0-16638 GCA_038242095.1 Cytophagales bacterium | reverse complement strand
TTGTGTCAGCACGAATGAAGGCGTGCCGCTGCCCATGTCGGTTTTGACATCCATCAGCCAGGTTCCGGTGAGGTCGGGTTGGGTTTGAGCAGAAACAATGTTAGCCACGATAAAAAATGCGGCCAGAAGCAACCAATTGCGCTTTTTCATAAATTTTGGTTTGGGGGTATGAGAATTTGAGTATGAATATATAGGAATGCGTAAGTTAAGATTTTAGCGGGATAAACATTCGATTACCGGTAAAGCAAGTACTTCTTCCGCATTTTCTTGTAGTCCAAAAGTCCGGGCTCCCAGCTTTGGCGGATTTCGGCTTCCGGGGTTCCGGCGATAATCTGCTTTTTCAGATTTTCGGTTCCGGCCAGCTTGTCGAAACTTCCCATTTGCTTGCTTTGGGTGTAGTCGAAAAACTTCTCTTTCGTCGGGTAAGCCTGGTACATCTCGATTAGCCAGTCGAGGTTTATTTTTCCTGACTTTCGTAATTTATCAATGTCGTAGTCGCGGAGGTCCAGCCCATAGCAGACTTCGTTTTGATGCAGCGGCGTTTCGCTCATACCCTGGATACTTTTTGGGGTGAACGAAAAGTCGTATTTGCCTTGCAACAACGGCGCGCCCAGTACCGTGAAGGGCATGTAAGTGCCCCGTCCCTGGCTCACGATCGTCCCCTCGAACATGCAGATGTGCGGGTATAACATGACCGATTGTTGCGTGTTGAGATTGGGGGAAGGCAGCACCGGCAGTACGTATGGCGTGTCGTGGGTATAATTAGCAATTTCAATGATTTTCAACCGGCACTGCACTTTTTCGGGAAGCCAGCCCTCGCCGTTGATCATTTGGGCTAATTCGCCGATGGTGAGCCCGTGGCTAATCGGGATGCGGTACATGCCAATGCCTGAGCGCAGTTGATCTTCCAGTATCGGCCCGTCGACCAGAAATCCGTTGGGATTGGGGCGGTCCAGAATCATCAATTCCTTGTTGTTGCGGGCGCAGGCTTCCATCAGGCGGCCCAGGGAATTGATGTAGGTATAAAACCGCGCACCAACGTCCTGAATATCGAAAATGACCAGATCGAGATCGGCCAGTTGCGCATCAGTGGGTTTGTTGCGTTTGCCGTAAAGTGACACCACCTCAATGCCCGTCTTGGCGTCCACTTCATCGCTGACTTTATCGCCATTACTGGCGTTGCCCCGAAAACCGTGTTCGGGTCCGAAAATGCGAACGATCTTCACGCCCAATGCCGCGAGACTATCCACCAGCGGCGTGCGGCCGATAATCGAAGTTTGGTTGACTAATAATCCCACTCTTTTTCCTTTCAAATAGTCGAGATAAACCGACGTTTGGTCTGCCCCGGTGACGGGTTGTGCTTTTTTATTCTTAGCGTTTTCAGTTGCGGATTTGTCGTTGCCTTTATTTTTTCGGGCGGTGGATTTAGCGCAGCCAAAACTCAATGTAACGATAAACACTAATGTCAAAAAGGTTGATAGCTTGCGCCGTGCGCTTTGGTTTTCACTGGATGCTGGTCTTTCGTTCATCATAAGTGCTGTGCATTATTAGATTATCACTTTTTTGCCCAAATTTCAACGTGTCAATGTTCCGGCCGCCGCCTCGTCCAGCATGACCAGAATGGCGTCATCCCGCTGTACCAAACTCGCCGGAAAATCCTCCGTAACTTCGCCTTCCAGCGCCCGCTTCATCACGAGAGCTTTGGCTTCGCCGCTCGCCATGACGATAAGTTGTTTTGTCTCCCGAAAGTGACGAAGCCCCAGCGTAATTCCTTCGGTGAGCGGGGTTTGTTTTGTGAAGTACTTCTGCCCGACCTGCGCCGTGAGCGGGTCAAGGATCGTGGTGTGGGTGTAGGTGTCCAGCGAAGCACCGGGTTCGTTGAGGGCGAGGTGGCCGTTCATGCCCACGCCCAACACGATGAGATCGAAACCACCGAGATCGGCAATACGCTGGTCGACGCGCGCACACTCGGCGGGAAGGTAATCGTTTTTGGCGTCGAAAGCGATGATTTGCTCCGGCCGGAAGCCCAGCGGATTCAGCAGTTCTTTATCGATCCAGTAGCGGCAACTGCCTTCGTCGGTGCCGTCCATGCCCAGCCATTCGTCCAGTAGAGCGAAGGTGCAGCGCGAAAAATCGGCCTCGCCGATTTCGTGCTGTTTAACCAGAATCTCGAACAGCCGCAATGGCGTGTCACCCGAAGGCAGGCATATCAGTGCATCAGGCTTATCGTGCAGTACCTGCATTACGCGCCCGGCGACGGCCTGAGACAGGGTTTCGTGGTTTTGGTGGATTAGGAGCATAGTATTTTTTTTATAAAGTTATTCAATAACAAAGGCAGTCGAGGTACGTACCCGGCGGCCTTGCAGCGTGTAGCCTTCCACGACGAAGCGGTATTGCCCGGCGGGCAGCAACGGCAAAGTACCGCTCGTGATACCGACCGGAGCAAGCTGCAGGCCCGGCAGCCAGGCCACGCTCGCCGGACGGTCGGCGCCCGGCAAAGCGTAGCCTGGCAATTTGAACTTCTTCGCGCCGGGTTCCAGCTCAGGGTCTTCCATGGTACCCGCGCCTTGCTTTGTGAAAATCGAAATCACGCCGCCGTAGCCACGCATCCCAAGCATGGGCTCGGCGCGGGTCAGTACTTCCACGCGGTCGATCGAGGCGGGTGAAATTCCGGCGATTTGGTTGATGTCCTCGAAGGGTACGCCGTCGACCAGAAATAGCGGCGTGTTTTTGTTGGTGCCGCTAAATCCCGCCGAAGTACCGCCCCGAATGAAAATTTTGAGTTTTAATGTTCCATCCGGATCATAAGCTTCCCTGATTTCCAGCCCCGGCACCCGGCCTTGCAACGACACCAGGAAATTGCTGCCCATTGCCGCTTGCGGATCTTTGCCCGGCACCGTGTAGTCGGGCTGCTTGTACACTTTGGGCGGTGGCGGCGTGCGTTGCGCCTTAACCGCCACCTCGTTCAACTGAATCGCCTTGGCCGCGTAATCGGTGTCGTAAGTGATGGCGACGGGTTTGAGAGTGGGGCCGGGCGGGAAGTCGGGGGCCGGGAGAGTAGGGGCGGGTAGCGGCGAGCCCGGCGCGTCGAGCGTGACGTCGCCGGCGGACTTACCTTTGGCATTCACCGCTTTCACGATTACTTCCTGGGTACCCTGAATGGGCAAATCACTGAATCGAAAACTACCTTCGGCGTCGGTCAGGCTCACGAAACTCAGCCCTTGGCGCGGCACGATGAGCAGTACCTGTGCGTCGGCAACGGGCTTGTCTTTCTTGCCCAACACTTTGCCCGATAGATTTACGCCGCGCTCCATCGAATAGATTATTTTTTCGGGAAAATCATAAGATTCCGTGGGCAAGCTTGGCGTGTTTTCGGGATAAGCTAGTGGCGTGGCGGCTTCGTCCAGGATGCTCAAATTTACCGTAGCCAAATTCAAGTTATGCGGGTCGAGCCGCCAGTACAGCGCTGTGTCGCGGCGGACGACGTTGAGCGTCAGCAGCGAGTCAGCCTTGACGGCGGTTATGGTGGGTTTTTCCGAAATTCCGATGACCGGCAGCCATTGGATACTGGCTATCTCCGACCCAAAATTTCGCATCCATTCAGTGTGCAGCCGCAGCAGATAAACGCCTGTCGGCAGCGTGTCGGGCAATGTCATTTGTCCCTGAAAAAGACCTTCCCGCACGACCCAGCGACTGGATTGAACGACCTTCTTTTCGGGGTTGAAAAGCTCGACCCGCAACAGTCGACTCAGCGAGTCGCGGTACAGCGGGTTGTTGTAGTGCATCTGTCCGGCCACGCTTACTTTCTGGCCGGGGCGGTAGTAGGGTTGGTCGGTGGTAAAAAGCGGGCGTTCAACCCAGTCGTCACCGGTACGTTTTATCTTCGGGGCGCGCTGGACTGCCAGGTAATTGGTGGGCAGCGTTTCGGCCATACGCAGATTAGCGAGATAGCCCGACACCGCCCATTCCTGCGGGTTGAGCAACAGCCCGTCGTCGTTGAAAAGTAACGGCCGACCGGTGGTTTCGATCCATGAAATCTGAGCGGGCTTGTCGCGGTAAATAGCAAACTTCCCGCCCTCGCTACTGGCGCTGTGTAGCTCAAAGCGGCGCGGCAGCCTAATTTGGTACTTGCCCGCGCCCCCGCTCACCAGCGTGTCGAGGTTAAAGGGCACGAGTTTCTTGACTTGATCCTGATAAAAAAAGACGCTGCGGTTGTGCGGATCGGCCCCCGGCTTGTCGACAAATGCCTCGTAGCCAGCCTCGGCCACTTTCTGTTCCGCCAGATTCTTGAAAAAGTGAATTTCCGAGCCGAAAAATGCCTTCTCGCGGTTGACTTTCCACTGCGCAGCTTCGGCAGCATTAGCCGCAATTAGCGGCTGAAAAGACGTGAGTCCGCTGTAAAAAGTCTCGTTGCCGTTGTACCGAAACGACCGTAAATCGTACAGTACTTTATAGCCAAGATAGCGGTTCTCAATCTCGATGATTTGGTCGGATTTAGCCGTGAGCGTGTTGCCGTTTTCTTCCAGCTCCACCACCCAGGGATTGATGAGTTTGCAAAGTTGCGCCGCTTGGCTTTCTCCAAAAAACACCTTGGTAAACGTATCGTAACGCTTCTCCCACGCCTTGTCGCGCTTGGCGGTGATCTTCACTTCGGCCAGCTCGCGCCCGTCGGCCTTCAGCTTCACGTCGATGCGGGTGTTGATGTCCTTTTGCAGCGTGACGGTCTGGTAGTCTGGTAGTAAGGCGTATATCCCACCACCCGCACAGCCAACGTATAGCGCCCCGCCGGAATTCCCGCCAGCGTGTAGGCACCCGTCGTATCGGAATCGGTGGCGTAGGTCGTGTTGCTGAGGTACACCGACGTGAAAGGCAGCGGCTCGCTGGTTTCAGCGTCGGTAACGGTACCGGTGAGGGTTTGGGCGGTGGCGTTTGGCCCGATACACAACCCGAGTAAAATAAATTTCCAGAACAGGAGATAATCGTGAATTCTGTTCATAGTCAGCGGAAAGTTATTTCTCATAAAAGTAGAAAAACTATGAATAATTATCCTTGCTTCTAAATTAAGCTTTCAGACAGTATGGTTATTCCACTTTCAAATGTTCGATCAAATCCCGAAAGTAATTCTCAGACCAGATATCAAGCACCTGCGGATTAGGAATGAAACGGCTGATATCCGCTCTAATTCGATCCAGGCTAACGCTGCTGATTCTTTCTTGCAGCAGATTTTGGAGTTCTTCGGGCGTCATAGTTTGCCTGGACCAGTCGCCACTATCGACCGCTCGTTCCACGAAATGACTCAGATGCAACGTAACGCCTTTCCTTATGTACCATTCCAGATCGAACCAGTCGCGGCCTTTTACATTGGTGCCCCACTTCCTGAACAACAGGGCGTGCATCTTGCCCGCAAACAAATCTGGTAAAGTAAAGCACTTTACGTAGAAGGAAAACGGGCGCAGCAGCAGCTTTTCTTCGGTTTCAAAACCAAGTGGGGGAAGCGTGTCCACCTCGATCTTGATTTTAACCTGGGCAATTTGGCTCAGGCCGGGTCAGGAGACGACCTGCTCCAGCACTAGTTCTTTCCAGATTGTTTCCGATTTCAAAAAGGCTGATTCAATGGCTTGGGAAGTCTTCTTCTGCTTCTCCCGAATGGAAACTTGCATGCCCAAAGCCTCGAACTCCGCTATCATTCCTTGCAAATACTTTTCCACAGAAAAACCTGGATCAGGTTCAAGAAGAGAAAAATCAAGGTCTTCCGAGAAGCGATCTAACCCGTAGAAAATCCGAAGGGCCGTTCCCCCGTAAAAAGCAGCTTTCTCGAAAAAACCGGCGCGGTATAGCCCTGCCAGGGCAATTTCCTGCATGATTTCCCGCAGTGCCTGCGTTGCTTCTTCGCGGTTGGCGGGGTTGTATTCGTTGAGCCAGTCCTTTATCATAGATTCCGAATCGTTTGGATAAGCATACGTACGCTTTCTTTTTTCGGCGTATAGGGTAGCCATTCTTCCATCAGTGCGAGGTTCAAGTCTTCAAGCTGGCTTTCATCCAGGCGCAGATTTTCCAGCAGGTATTTGGCGGCAGCGGTTCGGCTCCGTAAAATCATCCCGGAAGTGGTAATCAACTTGTCTAGCAAAGCCTTTTCCGGGGAAGCCACTAAGGCCCGTTGCCCGGCGGCCAACTCTTTTTGCACCAAACCTAGAGAATAGTAAGGCAGCGGAAGCCGCGCGTAAGTGAAGACACCCAAGGTCGTCTCGAAGCGCCGGGAAGCTTTGGGCGTGACCGACGTCAATGCATACACGCGCTCGGGAATCATACCATAGGACGACAAAGCACTGTCAATGGAAACGTAGCTGGGGCCGAAAATATGGTTTGCTACAAGGAACGGTTTCGGCTTGGCTAGGTCTGCCGCAACATATAGGCCCTTCCTGATAGATATAAGAACTCCGGCCGTAATCAGCTCGTGAATCTTGTCGTTGGGCCGCTTATATGCTGTCAACACCGAAGCGATCATCTGGTGCGTTAGAGGCTGTCCACTGAAAGTTTGAATCGATTGTAGGAAATCCATAGACAAATGTAATAATCTAGGGGGATAATCGGAACGTTTCCGATTATCCCCCTAGATTATTACAGAGTCGTGTTGATTTTAGAGAGAAATGAGGTAATCTTAATTTCGCTCAAATACAAAAGCTGATCCATCGGCATAGTTGTTAGTGATTGTCAATTTTTCTGGACACACGCTCAGCGCCCCTTCGTTTCTTTTGGATTATTCGGGATAGGAGATCTGCCATGCTCGAATAATCCAGCGCGGATTGTTGTCGATTCTCCTTCCTGCTCAAAATCAAACAGTATTCTTCCCCAAATCCTTTTGATGCGTAGTTCTATCTTGGAAACAAGGATACCATCTTCGTAAAGCTCGCCATCACCTGCCTGGTTAAGTATCAGTTCAACTGGCTTGTCTGGTTTGCGGGAATAACTCCATCCGTTGCTGACTCCAATTAATTTCCATTTTCCGGTCATCATCATGGAAACGGAACCAATGCTTGCTTGCCAGGCTATCATGTCGGATGAAGATATATTGGGCATGGGGATAGGACATAAACTTCATAACTTTTGGCTTGTTTGTTCATCCCATTGGGCAAAGCCGCTGGATAATGTCATTGCAAGGAGAAGTATTGAAAGAGATAATACTCGCACGGGTATTTTTTTTATCGTGTTTTAGATCGTGGACACTTTTCAAAAACGTAAAATGATATTGTTAGAATACATACAGCGTGGGATGTGGAGGTAACTTCTTGGCTTCGATAGAGAAAAGACTTGGTACTAATCCATGAGAAGCACAGTAATCATGATAAATGCAGTCAAGCTATTCTTGATGAATTGATGAAAAAAGCGGGATTTAGACTAAATAGGAAGTTTTACGACTACATTTTGGGGGAGATAGGAGAGATTGAGGGGTGATTTTCTTAATTTGCCAAAACACTCCATCAGAAACTCCAAGCCCCCGCTTTCATGGCGAAAAATAAAAATTCCCTGATTCCTGAAAACATCGACGGCCGCACCCGCGTCGTGATTGAAAATGTAATTCCTGAAATAAACGAAGGCCGGTTTGCCATCAAGGCCGTTCCCGGCGATAGCATCCACGTCGAGGGCGACGTCTTTTGTGACGGCCACGACCACGTAGCGGTGAAGCTATTGTACAAACATAGCGACGCTGCCGATTGGTCGGAGCTGGGCATGACGCTTATCAACAACGACCGCTACGAAGGGGATTTTACCGTTGAAAAGGCGGGGCTATACCACTACACCATCGAAGGCTGGGTCGACCACATCGAGACCTGGCAGGACGATACCCGTCTTAAAATCGAGGCCGGGCAGCGCGTCCCGCTCGAATTGTTGATGGGCGCGGAATTTCTGGAAGGGATGCTCGACAAGGCGTCTACCGAAGACAAGCCGCTGATCGAAGAGGCCATCGACATCATGCGCAACGAGCACCGCAACGAAGACGCCCGGCAACTGGCGCTGAGTTTCAGGATGACCGAGTGGCTTCATCGCTATCCCGAGCGGCAATTTACGACCCGCTACCGCGAGTTACCGCTGAATGTTGACCGCGCCAAGGCGGGTTTCAGTGCGTGGTACTCGATGTTTCCGCGCTCGTCGGCCCCTGAGCCGGGACAGCACGGGACGTTTCAGGACCAAATTAACCTGCTGCCGCGCGTGGCCGATCTGGGTTTCGATGTGCTGTACTTGCCGCCGATTCACCCGATCGGGCATCAGTTCAGGAAGGGCAAGAACAACGTCGTGACCGCCGAGCCGGACGAGCCGGGCGTACCTTACGCCATCGGCAGTGAACTGGGCGGCCACGATGCTATCAATCCTGACTTGGGCACCTTGGAAGATTTCAAGCAACTGGTGAGCGCCGCCAAAGACTACGGCATGGAGGTCGCGATGGACCTTGCGATTCAGTGCTCGCCCGACCATCCCTGGGTAAAGGCGCATCCCGATTGGTTCAAGATTAGACCCGACGGCAGTATTCAGTACGCCGAGAATCCGCCTAAGAAATACCAGGATATCTACCCAATAAACTTCGAAAGCGCCGATTGGCAGGACCTATGGCTCGAAATGCGCCGGGTACTGTTGCTGTGGGCCGAGTGGGGCGTGCGCATCGTGCGGGTCGACAATCCGCACACCAAGGCTTTCAAGTTCTGGGAATGGGTCATCGCCGAAGTGCGGGCGCAGTACCCCGACATGATCTTCTTGTCCGAGGCCTTCACGCGTCCCAAAGTGATGCGGCAACTCGCTAAAGTCGGCTTTGCGCAATCGTACACCTACTTTACGTGGCGTACCGAAAAGTGGGAACTGGAGCAGTACCTCACCGAACTCACGCAGTCGGATATGAAGGACTACTACCGCCCGAGTTTTTGGCCAAATACCCACGATATCAATCCCTACCAATTGCAGGGCGGGCACGAGCCATTTTTTGTGATGCGTTACTTCATGGCAGCGACGATGTCGTCGAATTACGGCGTTTTTGGTCCGGTGTTCGAGTACATGGTCCACGACGCCTATCCGGGCAAGGAAGAGTATCTGAACTCGGAGAAATACGAAGTCCGGCACTGGGACTGGGGCCGCGAAACCAAGTTGACCTACCTGATGCGGATCACCAACCGGCAGCGAAAGGAAAACACCGCTTTGCAGGTAACCAATAATCTGCAATTCTGCCAGGTCGCCAATGACCAGCTGATGGCCTACACCAAAATACACCCCAACGGCAACCGGCTCTTGTGCGTCGTCAATCTGGACGGGTACCACACGCAGTCGGGTTGGGTGCATCTGCCGCTGCATTTGCTGGGCAAGGCGCCCAATGAAGCCTTTCGCGTTCACGACCTGGTGACGGGCGCGATATTCACATGGCACGGCGAGTGGAATTTCGTGGAATTGAACCCGCATATTATGCCGTTCCATTTATTTAGGATCGAAGATTTGCATTAATCACTAACGCTCGCTCAACGCTGTCAGCGTTTCTCGATCGGACATCATTTAAAATAGTAAGAGGATGAAAAAACAGTATCTGGCGGCCCTACTTTTCGCTACCCTATCCGTTTCCGCGATGGCCCAAGCGCCCATCACCGCGAAACAAAAGCAACAAGCCGCGAAAATCCACGCGAAAGTTTTGACCGTCGACACCCACGCCGACGTGCCCATCAACATGATGAAGGATGCTTTCGACGTGGCGGCGCGGCATGATTTTGCCGAAGACGGCTCCCAAATCGACTTTCCGCGCATGAAGGAAGGCGGCATGGACGCCATGTTTTTTGCGGTGTACCTGGGCCAGGGAAAGCGGACGCCCGAAGCGACCGCCGAGGCTAAGGAAAAAGCGCTGGCAATTTTTGACAAAATCCACAAGGCCGTAGCCGCCAATCCCGACGTGGCGGGCATTGCCACTACGCCTAAGGACGTGTACGATTTGCAGAAGCAAGGCAAACGGGCAGTGTTTTTCGGGATGGAAAACGGCTGGCCCGTCGGCAACGACGTGGCCAATCTCAAACAATACTACGACCTCGGCTTGCGCTACATTACACTGTCGCACTCGTCCAACAACGACATTTGTGACTCCTCCACCGATCCCGACGGACCGGAGTACGGCGGTCTGAGTCCGTTTGGTGAAAAAGTAGTGCAGGAAATGAATCGCCTGGGGATCATGATCGACATCTCGCATGTGTCGGACTCGACCTTTTACGATGTGATGAAACTGACCAAAGCGCCCGCCATTGCCTCCCACTCGTCGTGCCGCGCGCTGTGCGACCATCCGCGTAATATGACCGACGACATGATCAAGGCTCTCGCTAAAAACGGCGGCGTGATTCAAATTAATTTCGTGCCGAGTTTCGTCAAAAAGCCCAGCCAGCAACAGGAGCTTTCCGCGAAGGCCATCCGCCTGAAAATGCGCCAGGTCGACCTGTCGGATGCAGATAAGAAGGAACTGAACGCCGAAATGAAGGCCATGCGCGAAAAATACGCGGGCGATCTGCCCACCGTTTCCGACGGCGTCGATCACATCGAACACGTCATCAAACTCGTGGGCGTCGACCATGTGGGTATTGGTATGGATATGGACGGTGGCGGGGAACTTGTCGGTTGTCAGGACGTGTCCCAAATTGGTAACATCACCGAAGAACTCGTCCGCCGGGGCTATTCCGAAAAGGACATCGAGAAAATCTGGGGCGGCAACATTATGCGGGTTTTGACGGCGACGGAGAAAGTGGCGCGGTCTTTTTAGTTTTTTTTAGTTCGCCACTGGGCGCCCCGCTGAGTCCATATGTTCCTAAGTCTTCACAAATCAAAAAGTAAGCAAAGTTAACTTTTCACTTTTTCTGATGTACCCAGTACCAAAAACTAATAAAATGCCCATCACTTCCGACCACCTTCTTGACTACTTGAAAAAATGCCGCTGGTTTGCCGGGAAGGCACGTCAGGTGGAGCAGGCTTCGGTTGTACAAGAAATTCCTTTCGGCGCGGCTACGCTCTGGATCGTGGAGGTGAGTTACGCGGAAGGTGCTAATGAGCGCTATCAATTGCCCGTCGCGACGGTCGGCGAAATGCCGGATCAGAGTACCGAGCAGACGCTAATTGCCGAAACGGACGGGCAATACTTAGTCGACGCAATCTATACCGATGCTTTTCGCCGCAATCTTTTTGCCCACGTGTATCGGTCGCAATCTTTGGGGGGAGAATCTGCCCGACTGGCTTTTGTGCGGGGGAAAGGATTGAATTACGACGATGCGCCCGAGCATATTTCGACCCGCGTGCTGCCTGTCGATTCCAGCAATTCGGCCTTGGTTTTTGGGGAGAAATACTTTTTCAAACTATACCGTAAGCTGTTCGATTTGCCCAACCCCGAGGTAGAAATGATCGAGTTCCTGACCGAACATTCCAACTTCCGGCAGATGCCCGCTTTTTGTGGTAGTATCACGCTCCAAAGTACGGGTAAGCCAGACATCACACTGGGCATGATGCAGCGTATGGTCGACGCCCAGAAAGACAACTGGGACCGCACCGGCGACTACCTCAACGATTTCCTTTACGCCGTACCCAACCGCGTTTTCACCATTCAGGAAGATGTCTTCGAGCGTGTTGGCCTGCTGGGACGCCGGACTGGCGAGATGCACCGCGCGCTGTACAATCCTAACGCTGATTCCTGCTTTTCGCCCGAGCCTTTTACCGAAGAATACTGTGGTTTCCTGCAAAAACGCCTGAACCATTTACTGGAATCGCGTTATAATTTATTGATCGACAAGTACACCCAACTCGACGCGCCAACGCAGGCGTTGGCCTGGAAATTCATGGAGTCGAAGGAGTTGATCGACGCGTTTTCGCAAGAACTACTCAGCCGCGACATCCAGTCGCAGCGGGTGCGCATCCATGGTGACTATCACCTCGGCCAGGTACTGAATTCCGACCAGGACTTTGTCGTCATCGACTTCGAGGGGGAGCCCGAGGCCAGTATCGCCGACCGTAAGGTGAAGCATTCGCCGCTCAAAGATGTGGCGGGCATGGTACGGAGCTACCATTACGCGGTATCGGTTAAAGTGTATAGTAGCGACGAAACGCGCTATTTGGAATCTGGCAAACTGCTAAAAGTAACCGAGCGCTGGTATAAGCTTATCCGCGATACGTATCTCGATGGCTACAACGAGGCGATTGGCTGGCCCCACCCGCTGTTCAAAGATCAAAACGAAATTAACGCGCTGATGCTTTACTATCTGCTGGAAAAGGCAGTTTACGAGCTCGGCTACGAACTCAGCTACCGCCCCGACTGGGTCAAGATTCCGTTGAAAGGCATTGTCGACGTAATCAAGGAAGTAGAGAAACTGCACGGCTAATTGGCATCGAAAAAAAAGATGCTTACTTTAGAAAAACTTTTATCAATAAGAAAAACGGTGAATGGCCACGCTTGTACAATGGCGTATCTCATCACTTATCATTCATCATTCATCATTAGACATACATGGCTAAGAAAACCCATAAAGAAGACACCGACAAGCAACCGACCGAACCGAAGCAGAAAACCAGCAGTCCATTGAAGAAGGCGGAAAAGTCGGCGGGCGATAAAGTGCTGGCAAGAGATGAAGTACCCGCGCCTCTGGTCAAAAAGAAAGTGACGGCGGCCAAGCAAAAAGCGGCGGCTCCGGCCAAAGCGGTAAAAATTCCGCCGCCGCCCGCCGAAATGCCCGAGCCCGCCAGACCTCAGTTCAAGTCTGTCGGAGGCATGAGCCGTCTTTCGGAGTTCGATATCCACCTTTTCAAGGCGGGAAAGCACTTCAAACTGTACGAAAAATTGGGCGCCCACGTGATGGAAAACGAGGGTGTCACGGGTACTTATTTCGCCGTTTGGGCGCCTAATGCCAGTTCGATTTCGGTGGTGGGTAACTTCAATGGCTGGAATAAAGAGGCCCACGCGCTGTTTCCGCGTTGGGACGAGTCAGGAATTTGGGAAGGCTGGATACCCAACATCGGCCACGGCGAGGTGTATAAGTACTTCATCATTTCCAACAACGGCGAGCACCTCGAAAAGGCCGATCCGTTTGCGCTGTGGTGTGAGGTAGCGCCCAAAACAGCCTCGGTAGTTTGGGACAACTGGTACGAGTGGCAGGATACGGATTGGATGGCCAAACGCCACGAGGTGAACAAGCTCAATGGCCCGATTTCGGTCTACGAAATGCACTTGGGTTCGTGGCGGCGCGATCCCTCGGATCCCGAGCGCTACCTGACCTATAAGGAAATTGCCGAAGCGTTGGTACCCTACATCAAGGAAACGGGCTTTACGCACGTGGAATTCATGCCGATCATGGAGTACCCGTATCCGCCTTCGTGGGGGTATCAAATAACCGGGTATTTCTCGGTGGCCTCACGCATGGGAACCCCGCAAGAACTCATGTATTTGATCGATCAACTGCACCAGGCGGGCATCGGCGTGTACATCGACTGGGTACCCTCGCACTTTCCTGGCGACGCCTACGGGCTGCGCCGCTTCGACGGCTCGGCGCTTTACGAGCACGACGATCCGCGCAAAGGCTACCATCCCGATTGGAAGAGCTATATCTTCAACTACGGTCGTAACGAAGTCCGGTCGTTTCTCATCAGCAACGCCCTTTTCTGGCTCGACCGCTACCACAGCGACGGGCTGCGCGTGGACGCCGTGGCGTCGATGCTTTATCTTGACTACTCCCGTAAACACGGCGAGTGGATACCCAACGAGTTTGGTGGACGCGAGAACCTGGAAGCCGTTTCGTTGCTGCGCGAGATGAATGCGGCCGCTTATAAGGAATTCCCCGATGTGCAGACGATCGCTGAAGAATCGACCTCGTTTCCCGGCGTGTCACGTCCCGTTTTCGTGGGTGGACTGGGCTTTGGCATGAAGTGGATGATGGGATGGATGAACGACACACTCAAATACTTCGAGAAAGATGCTTCGTTCCGTAAGTGGCACCAGGACCAGCTGACGTTCAGCCTGGTGTATGCCTTTACCGAAAACTTTATGCTGCCTTTTTCGCACGACGAAGTGGTATACGGCAAAGGTTCGATGGTCGAAAAAATGCCCGGCGATGAATGGCAGAAGTTCGCCAATCTGCGGTTGCTTTACGCCTATATGTTCACACATCCCGGTACTAAGCTCATGTTTATGGGCTGCGAATACGGACAATCCGGTGAGTGGGATTTCAAGAAAAGTCTCGACTGGCATGAACTTGACCAGCCATTACACCAAGGCATGAAGCAGGCCGTTACCGCGCTCAATCATCTTTATCGCAACGAACCTGCGCTTTACGAGCACAGCTTCTCGCCCGAAGGCTTCGAGTGGATCGACACCCAGGACAGGGAGAATTCGGTAATCGTCTACGCCCGCAAGGGTCTTAAAAGCAGTGATGACTTGGTCGTGATCCTCAACCTGACGCCCGTACCGCGCCCCAACTACCGCATCGGCGTCCTGTCGGCGGGCGATTGGACCGAAGTGTTCAACGGCGACGCCGAGCGTTTTGGCGGCAGCGGCGTAAGTAATGCTGAGTCCATCTCCAGCCAAAACCAATTTGTGCACGGCAAGGACAATTCGATCGAAGTCAACCTTCCCCCATTGGCAGTGTTGGTGTTGAAGAAGAAGTAGAAGATTTGCTGGAATAAGTAGAGCAGGGTGATTTTCTCAATCACCCTGCTTTTTTAGCGCTTTTCCCTACCTTTGCGGGGCAAAAAATCGAGATGAGTAGCATGAAAAAAATAGCGTTTGCTGTTGGAGCGATAATTATATTTCTAGGTGGTGCGCAAGCCCAACGCATTTCCCGCGTCTCCTCGGGCGTCGATATCGGCAGCGGATTCGGTGATGGTCAGTTTAGCCCTTCCCTGTTGTATTACCAGAATTTGCAGCCTCCGCACTTGCAGTGGGCGCAATTGAGCGGTGGCCTGCGGATATGGAGTTACCAGGCCAAAGAAACTAAACTGACTGTTCCCGGCGGCTTTTCGCGGGAAGACGTCATGAGCCTCAACCATGTGTCGGCGACGGGTTTTAGTTTCTTCATGGGTGTCAACTTTCGGCCCGTACCTTTTCTGGACATCGGCGCTAACGCCGATTTGCTAAGCCTGGCCCTCGGCAAGCGCCGGAGTGCGCTGTATACTTTGGCCACGCCCAGCGGCTCCGAAGATTCGCTGGCCCTGGTGCTAAATGGTGAAAATGTCGACATCGCCCCCACCAACCTCAACATCGTGCCGGCCTTTATCAAAAAGAACAACGGTCAGGCCGAAGCCTACGTACGGATATGGTTCGGTAAGCAAGTGGGACTCAAACTCGGCTACATGATCGGGCAAATCTCGTACCGCACCGATGAGAAACTGAACGGCCAGGGGCGTTTCTCGTCCATGTACCAAATGCCCTACGCGGCTATTTCTTTTCCGCTATATAACTGATGGCTGAGAAACTTACGGATTCGCACAAGTACCAGCTTTGGCGCGGGAAACTGGAAGCCCATGGCCTTGACATTCACGGCATCGAGGAGATCTACTCCCGGCGCAAGGGTGATGGCGAAATTCTGTTTTCGCTGCTGATGACCGACGCCACCACGCCCGAAGGCGACAAGATTCCGCCGATCTGCTTCTTGAAAGGCGAGGTGGTTTGCGTATTGATTTGCCTAATTGACGCGGGAAGCGGCGAGAAGTATCTGCTGTTGGTGAAGCAGCGCCGCATCTGCGATGGTGGGTACACTTACGAACACCCGGCCGGAATGCTCGACAGCGAAAGTGACGCTGCCGCTGTGGCTGCCCGCGAAGTCCACGAGGAAACCGGTATCGAACTTGCCAAAGAAGATCTGACGCGCCTGTTGAGCCATCCTTGCTACCCTTCTACCGGCACCAGTGATGAGGCTATGTACTTTTTCTTTTGTGAAATTACTTTACCCAAGGAAAAAATCATGCAGTACCACGACCAGAACATGGGCGTCGCGTCGGACCACGAGCGCATCACGACCAGCGTGCTTCCGTTCGTCGAAGGACACCGCCTCATCACCAATACCAACGGTATTCTGCTTGACTACCTTTATTTGAAAGAAACAGGCGATTGGGATTTGTTGAAGACGCTTTGAACACACTTTATAAATGAAATGGGGTTTTGAATGACAAACGACAGATTTTCCCAAAATCTAATGTCCAACGTCCAAAATCCAACGTCTTTTTTAAAAATCCCCTTATATTTGCAGCTCGTTACCCCAGGCACCCGTAGTTCAATGGATAGAATTTTGGTTTCCGGTACCGACGATGGGGGTTCGAATCCCTTCGGGTGCACAATTGTTGCTCACAATCCGCTGACTGTTAAACAGTTGGCGGATTTTGTGTTTCAGGGGTGCCGGAATAGGTGCCACTTTTGAAAACTGGGTACCACTTTGCAGGATTTGCCCTTTTCACCGTTGCGCCCGTCGGGTAGGTGGTGCGTTATTCTTCCCCCGCTCTGCATTCATGAAAAATGAGTGCAAAACAGACACAAATTGACAAATGCCCAATACCCTCCCCCTCTGAATTTTGACACGATGAACGCCCGGTGATTGGTTCGGTTGTCATTGGCCAAAATCACTTGTCACCGGTTTGGAAAAATGCCTAGCGAATTTTGAC
>JBBSSJ010000077.1:0-16761 GCA_038242095.1 Cytophagales bacterium | reverse complement strand
ATCGCCACGCAATTTAACGGCGGCTTTTACTCTGCCTACCAAAACCCTGCTTTCCTGGCCGACAACCGTTACGGAACGCGACTGCATTTGCTGTCGGGCGGGATGCATCTTGACAACAACTACGTCTATTACGCCGCGCCTTTTTCTATTTTCGACGCTTTAAGAAAGAAAAACGACCGGGCACTCGATCCCTACGATTTGGTTGAGACAAGCAATAACAAACCAAAAAACGGCACTTTGACGGGTGAACTACGCGGCCCGGCGGTATCGTTTCGACTAGGCGAAAAGACCAATCTGGCTCTGATGACACGGGTACGCAGTGGATTTCAGGTCACTGATGTGTCAGACCGGTTGATGGCGATCGCCCGACTGGGGCTTGCCAACCGCAACAACTTACAGGATCTGGGCTACCTGGCACTGTTCGCCACAAATTCTGAGAATAGCTTCAATATGGCCAGTCAGGCCTATTCCGAGTGGGCGGCCTCACTGGGGCAAGTACTCGTCGATAACGATACTTATCGACTGAAAGCGGGCTTTACGATCAAGCGCTACTTTGGCTATGCGGGGGGCTACGTTCAAAACCGCGAATTGAACTACCGCCTCCTGCCCGATTCCAGTACTGTTGACGGCGCAATCATGCAAATCGACCGCTTCGACGCGACGATGGGCTACACGAGCGCAAACCGAACTTCTTTTCTTTCGCCGGGCTGGCTCTTTGGCCGCAACGCCAGTGGCAAAGGCTGGGGCTGGGATGCGGGACTCTCGTACGAGCTGCTGGCCGAGGATGAGGATATTCCACGGATGCGCCTGAGCGCTTCGGTGACCGACATGGGGCAAATCGACTATTCGGGCGACAAGGTGAAAAACTTTACGATTCAAGCCGAAGACAAGCCAATTAGTGAAGAAGAATGGCGCGGATATAGCTCACCCCGCGAGGGCGAAACCCAACTGAGTGGTTTCGGGCGATTGATAGAAGAAAAATTTGGGCTCACCAATGAGAATAATACCGGCAGTTTTAGCCTGGCGACACCCGCCGCCCTCAACCTGAGCGGCGATCTTCGCGTGGCAAAGGGCTTTTACCTCAACGCGACGGCGATTCAGGGTATTAATAAATCCAAAATGCCCCAGCTCCGGCAAATCAACCTCGTGGCGGTGACGCCGCGCTTTGAGTCCGAAAACTTCGGGCTTTCCTTCCCCGTCATTCGGCAGAACGGCGGCTGGGCTATTGGCACCGGACTACGACTCGGGCCGCTGGTGTTGGGATCGGATAATTTACTGGGCGTTTTCAGCCGCAACGGAAAGTTTAAGGCACAGGGCGTGGACGTGTACGGCGGGCTGAGTTTGGGCCTTAATCCCAAGAAAGAATAAGCGCTGTTCTTCTCCAAAAATAGTATGTCTTTGAGTCGTAGCGCTTTTATTAAAGAAACTACCTGACGCACTATCGGGCACAATTGTTTTGGGTGCGGCGACTACGCCTTCCTAATGCTTATGAAAGAAAATATAGCTACCCTCGCCCGCTGGATTATCGTTATTATCGGTGTTCCGGCTGCCATGTACCTTGGCAAGTCGTTCCTCGTTACTTTTTTCGTCGCCATCATTTTGGCGATGGTATTCAGTCCGGTGATGGACTGGCTCATGAAAAAGGGAATTCCTAAGGGTTTTGCCGTAGCGGGCTGCACGCTTTTGCTGCTGCTGTTCTTTGCGGGTATGTTTAGCTTACTGTATTATCAGGTTAGCTTGCTCGCTCAGGATTTGCCCCGCATGGAGCAGAAAGCCAGCGACCTGTTAAATCAGGCGCAACAATATGTCGACCACAAATTCGATGTGTCGCCCAAAGAACAGACCGAAAAAGCCGCGCAGGTATCGAGTAAAATAGGGGGCTATGCAGCGGCTTTTTTCGGCTCTTTCACCAGCACGTTGATTAGCTTCCTGCTCATGTTTGTTTACTTTGTGCTACTGCTGTCGCATCGGAAGGAAATCATGGAATTCATCGTTAGCTGCGTCGAACCGGAAAGAAAGCAAAACGCGTACAAACTCATTTTCGAAGCCCGCGACACGGCCAGTATGTACGTCTGGGGAATGCTAAAAGACATCTCGGCGCTGGCGGTGGTGTACATGATCGGTTTTGTGATTGGCGGTATCAAGTACAGCATTTTGCTGGCCGTCATTGCGGCTTTATTTTCGTTTCTACCTTATATCGGTAACATTATCGGCGGCGGCCTGGCGGCAATCCTGGCCGTCCTATCGGGCGACCCTTCGGCCTTCTTTATCGTGCTGGGCGTAATGACCGTGGCCCAATTGCTCGAAAATTATGCGCTTTCGCCCTTTTTAGTGGGCGACGCGGTAGGCCTCAACCCCATGTTCAGTATCGTATCGATTATTATTTTCAGCGGCTTGTGGGGCATTGGCGGGGCGATCATCGCGTTGCCACTCACCGGAATTATTCGCGTGGCCCTGAAGTTCTCACCTCATACCCGGCCTGCTGTGCAACTTATGGGCGAGGAAGACGCATCCTGAGCCGGTAATCTTGCGTATCTGCGTTAGATTTATTGGTCGATCCAAGCTAATTGCTTACTTTTCTGAATCAAAACGTATTTGACGTATATGGGTACCACTACTTTACTGGCGGTTTTAGGAGAAGAGGATTACGTAGTATCGCTGCAAGCCCGGCAGCACGAAATCCTTGCCGACGAGCCGGAAGATATCGGCGGTGGCGATCAAGGTTTTACGCCGTATGAATTAATCCTGGCCGGACTTGGTGCCTGCACCAGCGTGACGCTCAAAATGTACGCTCAGCGCAAGGGGTGGGTATTGCAGGATGTAGATGTGACGTTGGAAATGGCGAATGAAAAGGGGCAAGTGCCCGTCATCACCCGCAAAATAAAAGTGCAGGGTGACCTGACGCCCGAACAGTGTGACCGTCTGCTGCAAATCGCTAACGCCTGTCCTGTTCATAAACTATTGAGCAATCCTATCGCTATCGAAAGCGCGATTTTTGATGCGTAGGGGCCAACGGCCAAATTAATTATTTGGCTTAACCCATTCACTGTCAACTCTCCATTAATCTTGAAGCATATTGTTATCTTAGGCAATGGAATCAGTGGGATCACGGCCGCGCGGCACATTCGGAAGCATACCGATTACCGCATCACCGTTATTTCGGCTGAGACCGAACACTTCTTTTCCCGCACTGCCCTGATGTACATCTACATGGGCCACATGAAGTACGAGCATACCAAGCCCTACGAAGACTATTTTTGGGAGAAAAACCGCATCGAATTGCGGCAGGCGTGGGTGAGTAAATTCGATTTTAAAAACAGAACTCTTAACCTTGATACCGACGGTTCTGACGTACCTACCGAATTAACCTACGATACACTCATTCTGGGCGTGGGCTCGGAAAGTAACACCTTCGATTGGCCGGGACAGGACCTGGAAGGCGTGCAGGGACTGTACAGCTATCAGGATTTGGACTCGATGGAAACGAACACGAAGAAGATCGAACGGGCGGTCATCGTCGGGGGGGGACTGATCGGTATCGAGATGGCCGAGATGTTGCGCACCCGCGACATCGCGGTATCGATCCTGGTGCGCGAAGATGCCTACTGGAATGGTACGCTGCCGATGGAAGAAGCCAAACTAGTCGGTCGCCACATCCGCGAGCACGGCATCGATCTGCGCCTCGAGACCGAACTGGAAGCCATCCACGACGACAACGACCGTGCCTCTGCCCTCCGCGTAACGAGCATCACCACCAAAGACAGCGAGACAATCGACTGCCAGTTTGTGGGTTTGGCCGTAGGGATGCACCCCAACATTAAGCAGTTCAAGGAAACCGAACTGGAAACCGACAAAGGGATTTTGGTCAATGAGTTTCTGGAAACCAACATCCCCGACGTGTACGCCATCGGCGACTGCGTGCAGCACCGCAACCCGCCCGAGGACCGCAAGCCGGTGGAGCAAATCTGGTACACGGGCCGCATCATGGGTGAAACCGTAGCCCGCAGCATCTGCCAGACCAGGACGCCCTACCAGCCGGGCGTATTTTTTAATTCGGCTAAGTTCCTCGACATCGAGTACCAAACCTACGGACAGGTCCCGGCCAAGGTACCCGACGGGCAGCAAACTTTCTACTGGGAGCATCCCGACGGCAAAATCGCCCTCCGCATCAACTATCGCGACGAAAACTACGCCGTCACGGGCATCAATACATTCGGGATGCGATTGCGGCACGAAGTATGCGCCAACTGGATCAGCGGCAAGCGAAGCATCGGCTACGTACTCTCGCACTTTCGCGGCGCCCATTTCGATCCCGAGTTTTCCAAGCGCTACGAACAGCCGATCGTTAAAGCATTCAATAAACACAGCCCCAAGCACAATGTCAAACTAGGCGGCAAAGCATGTCTCTGGGAGCGGGCGTGGCGGTAGATTGTGTAATTGTTTAATTGTGTGATCGAGGTTTGTTTGTTGAAGAGTTTAGGGGGCAGCCCGCGCTGTCGTTTAAGCTATTAACTCATAATAAATCGTACACGCCAACACGCTCCCATATTTACACGCCTCCACAAAAAGCAATTACACAGTTACACGATTAAACAGTTACACAGCAACATGAATATTGTTCAAAAAATCGGCCTGACGCTTTTTGTCTTGGGATTTGGCGTCTGGATTGCCACTTTGAGTTTGGGCAAGTACACGCTCACTGAGGATATCCTGCAAGATTCTACCAATGTCAAGGCAGCGCAGTACGCCCTGCTCAAGGACAAAGTCAAGCCAATGCTGGGCAGGACTTACAACACCGCTTTCGAGTTCAGCAACGACTTTAGGAAAATTCAGGAAGAGGTAAACCAAGAACTCAAAGAAGCCAAGAAGGATAACCAAGTTATCTACGATAACCTGGCCTTTTCCGTAACCAAAGCGGCTTCTGAGGGACCGATTACCGAGCATACCGCGCTGTGGTTTTGGCTGAGCTTTGGCGTAGCAATTCTGGGCGCGCTAATGTATATCTTCCCAAAAAGGCGGCTACTGCCAGGTATCAAGAATGACCATATTTACCACGATCCGACTACTTCGCGCGGCTGGGTGGGCATTTTACTGGGTACCTTTCTAATTCTGTTTTACATCGTGCTCTATTTTTATCCCGAATACATCGTCAATTGGGTCCTGCTCGTCGATCCCATCAGCGAAGCGCTGAACGGTGGGCCGGCCTCGCAATGGTTTTTGTACGGTTTCCTGTACACGCTCTGTATTCTGGTGATGGGCATCCGCATGATTATAAAATACCGCCACTCGCCCTACGAAATGACGCGGACGGTATCGGTCATGTTTTTTCAGACCTCCTTCGCTTTCCTGATTCCCGAAATTTTGGTTCGGCTCAACCAGCCTTTCTATGATTTCAAAAATATATGGCCGCTGGATTATGACTTCTTCTTTGACTACAACCTCAACGAACTCATCAGCAGCGGTTCACTAGGCATTTTTATGCTGGTCTGGGGGATAGCGTTGTTTTTGATTGCCGTCCCTGTGTTCACCTATCTCTACGGTAAGCGCTGGTACTGCTCGTGGGTGTGCGGCTGCGGTGGCCTGGCCGAAACCCTGGGTGACCCCTACCGTCAGTTGTCCGATAAATCGATGCGTGCCTGGAAAATCGAGCGCTATCTTATTCATGGGGTATTGGCTTTTGCCATCATCATGACGGCCCTCGTACTTTATAGCTACTTCACGGGCCAGTCCAACATTGGGCCACTGAACACCTACTCCGTACGCTCGGCTTATGGATTTTGGATTGGGGCTTTGTTTTCGGGCATCGTGGGCGTGGGCTTTTATCCGTTCATGGGCAATCGTGTGTGGTGTCGCTTCGGTTGTCCGCTGGCAGCCTACCTGGGTTTGGTGCAACGCTACAAATCGCGCTTCCGCATTACGACCAACGGCGGGCAGTGCATTTCGTGCGGCAACTGCTCCACTTACTGTGAAATGGGCATCGACGTGCGCGCCTACGCCCAAAAGGGCCAGGACATTGTGCGTTCTTCCTGCGTGGGTTGCGGCATTTGCTCGGCGGTTTGTCCGCGCGGTGTGCTGAACCTCGAAAACGCCGATCCGCACAGCCGCGTAATGATCGCGCCCGAGGTTATGGCGGGCAACGATATGCCCAAAATCAAGGCTCTGTCGTAATGATTGTATAGGAAGAGGCAAGAAAACTCCCGCCGTCCGGCGGCGCGACCCGGCTAAATTCGCTAACTTTCGGGCTCAAGTACCGAAACCAGCCCTTTCCATGACCTCGGCCCGTCAGCTTTACCATCGACTCATTCAGCAGATAGACGCCTATCCGCCCAAAGAAACCCAGGCCATCGCCTTCATGCTTTTAGAGCATTACCTGCGCCTGCGGAGCGTGGATGTGATGGTCGACCGCCCCATCGCCGACACCCAGGCGCAACCCGATTGGGACGGCATCGTGGCGCGGCTCAACCGCAACGAGCCCATTCAGCACATCATCGGCTCGACCGAATTCTGCGGCCTGACGTTTCAGGTTTCGGCTTCGGTGCTCATCCCCCGGCCTGAAACCGAAGAGCTCGTCCGCCTGGTGACGCGCGATTACGCCGAACCGGAAGACAAGCCCTCGATTCTCGACATCGGTACCGGCAGCGGCTGCATTGCCATCGTGTTGGCCCGCTTTCTGCCCCATGCTACCGTCCACGCCTGGGACGTGAGCGACGAGGCGCTGACCGTGGCGCGTGAGAACGCCCGCCAACTCATGGCCGACGTGCATTTTGATAAGCAGGATATGCTGGACGTGGAGTTTCCGCTGCCCGACGCACCCGCCAAATTTGATTGTTTGGTGAGCAATCCGCCCTACGTCACCTACGCCGAGGCGGATCACATGCGGCCTAATGTGCTGCGCTTCGAACCACACGAGGCGTTATTCGTGGAAGACAGCGACCCATTGCTTTTTTATAAAGCGATCGCCGATTTCGGGCAACATCACCTTAAAAGCGGCGGCCGCTGTTACGTAGAAATCAACGAGCAGTACGGTCCCGAAACCCAGCAAGTCTTCACCGAAAGAGGCTACGAAAACGTAGAAATCCTGAAAGATATTCACGGAAAGAATCGGTTCGTAAGAGCCGTTGGCGGGCAGGTTGTGTAATTGTTAACGGGGCCGCCCGCGCGGTCGTGTAATTGGGTAATTTTTGAATTTCAGGCACCTAAATCTTTGTGCCTTTGGACCTTTGCCCCTCCTTTTTTATATGTACTTAGACAAAATAAAAGAACTTCTCGACGAGATGGGCAAGGTGGTGGTGGGTCAGGAAAGACTCCTGAACCGACTGCTCATCAGTCTGTTTACGGGTGGGCACGTCCTGCTGGAAGGTGTACCGGGGCTCGCCAAGACTTTGACGATCAACACGCTCGCCCGGGTATTGGACCTCAATTTTCACCGCATCCAATTCACGCCGGACCTGCTGCCCGCCGACCTGATCGGCACTATGATCTACAAGCCTAAGATCGGAGATTACGAAGTGAAGAAAGGGCCGATTTTTGCCAACATCATCCTGGCCGACGAGGTCAACCGTTCGCCCGCCAAGGTGCAGTCGGCGCTACTGGAAGCGATGCAGGAAAAGCAAGTAACGATCGGCAACGATACCTATCTGCTCGATCGCCCTTTTTTGGTCTTAGCTACCCAAAATCCGGTGGAACAGGAAGGTACCTACCCCCTGCCTGAAGCCCAGCTCGACCGCTTCATGATGAAAGTGTACGTCGACTACCTCGACCGCGCCGAAGAACTTGAAGTAATGCGCCGCATGGCCGACCTTAATTTCGACTACAGAGTGGCCCCCATCATGGGTAAGGACGATGTTTTTGCGATCAGAAACGAAGTCAACAAGGTCAATATTTCCGACACGCTCGAGCGCTACATCATCGAGCTGGTATTCGCCACCCGGCACCCACTCGACTACGGTCTGCGCGACGAAGCGCGGTACATCCAATTCGGCGTGTCGCCCCGGGCCACGATCAACCTCAATCTGGCCGCCAAGGCGATGGCCTACCTCGAAGGCCGCGACTACGTGCTGCCCGAGGACATAAAAGAACTCGCGCCCGACATCATGAACCACCGCATCCTGCTCAACTACGAAGCCGAAGCCGACGGCATCCGCACCGGCACGATCATCGACTCTATATTAAGGAAAGTAGCGATTGGAGGATAATGCTTTTGAATTCGCTTACGGGTAAAGGTTAAATGGTTGAGGGTTAACGGCTAATAAATCACAAATGAAAGCCCTTCACCCGGTAAACGTTTGACCCACAGGAAAACTATTGCTCACAACGCACGACGTTATGGTACCGGATCCAGCCCACTGCCGCCCCAGGGATGGCAGCGGCCGAAGCGTTTGAGGCCGAGCCAGCCGCCTTTGAGTGCGCCGTGTTTGGTGATGGCCTGAATCATGTACTGCGAGCAGGTGGGCGTATAACGGCAGGCGTTGGGCAGGTAGGGCGAAAGGACGCCCTGATAAATTCTTACGAGCGAGATAAGTATAGTTTTCATAGCAATTCATTACCGCTATAGCGGCTCTGTAATCATTCATCACTCCTCATTGACCTTTACTTCCGAACGAAAATCTTAACTTTGGCAAATTTAACACCCACCCACCCGAATGCTTAGCTACATCACCTGGGACGTCAGTCCCGATATTTTTACGATTCCCGAGTTTATGGGCTTCGGCCCCTTCACCATCCGCTGGTACGGGTTGCTGTTTGCGGCGGGCTTCCTGTTCGGCCAGCAGATCATGACGCATATTTTCAAGAAAGAGGGCAAACCACTCGAAGACATCGATACTTTGACGCTCGTGATGGTGGCCTCGACCGTCCTCGGGGCGCGGCTTGGGCATTTCCTTTTTTACGAGCCCAGCGTCTTCCTGACCAATCCGCTTGAAATCATCCTGCCCCCCTTCGCCGGGCTCGCCAGCCACGGCGCGCTGATCGGAATTCTGATCGGTTTGTGGCTTTATACCCGTAAACGCAAGGCCACTGGCCAAACGTTCCTGTGGCTCACCGACCGCATGGTGATCGTGGCGGCACTGGGCGGGGCGTTTATTCGCTTTGGCAACCTGATGAACTCCGAGATCGTCGGTAAAGTCACGGACGCACCCTGGGCTTTTCTTTTCTTGCGAAACACCGAATTCAGTCAGTACCCGCGCCACCCTTCGCAACTCTACGAATCCCTTTCCTGCCTCATTCTGACGCTCGTACTGTTTGCGATTTGGAATAAATATAAAGCCGCCACGCCACGCGGCCTGCTGCTAGGCATTTTCCTGATCGTAGTGTTCGGATTACGTTTTGTCTACGAGTTTTTTAAAGAAAATCAGGTCAACTTCGAGAATAGCCTGCCGCTCAACATGGGGCAGTTCCTGAGCATCCCGGCGGTATTGCTGGGCGTTTATTTCGTGGTGCGTTCCCAACGAAATACAAATCAACTCGAGCGGGAGCCGATTTCGGTTTGATTATCTTCTTGTAAAAAACGCTTTCCCCTTTAATTAATTTAATCAATAAACTTCCTCAGTACATGAAACGCAATTTTTTGTGGACCGCGATGCTGGCGGCATTTATGATGGGATGCGGCGGATCTTCCGAAGAATCTGAATCTGTCGACGACCAGGATGAATTGGAAATAGTAGATGATGCCAGCGAGCCAGAAGATGGCGCTGAAGAATTCGAAAAATATACGCCTGTAGATTTCAAACAACTCAAAAACTTGCTGCCCGCTACGGCGGCGGGAATGACGCTTAAGCAAGCAGTGGGCAGTTCGGAATCGAGTTCTTCGGAAGCAATGGGCAATTACGAAAACGAGAAGGGCGATAAGACGGTATTGATCACCATCACCGACAAAGCAGACAACGAGAGGGAAAGCGAAGAGCGCGATTTTGAAGTGGATACTGATGAGGCTACCACAACCGCCAAAAATGTGAAGATCAAAGGTTTTCCCGCTTTTGAAACGTATAGCCAGGAGAAAGCAGGTAATGGGAATGGTACTATCAGAATTATGGCCAAAAATCGCTTTAAAGTCGGGATTATGACGGTCAATATGTCGTTGGAAGTAATGAGAAAAGTCGCCGAAGATCTCGACCTGGATAAATTGGCCGCTATGAAGTAAGGCCAATTCGCTTTGCCAAGTACGTAACCAAGGCAACCAATTAGTAAGCCCGGGGCACCATTCAATAGGAATGGGTACCTCGGGCTCTTTTTTTGTTCTATAAAACTATATCTTGCCCCTGAACCTAAACCCTTTATACCCATGAAAGTAATACTATCTTTAGGCAGCTTGCTAGCGCTTACCCTGGTTAGCTGCGGCAGCGAAGAAAAAGCGGAAGTCGACGAGCCTAAAAATCCCATCGAGGCGTTCCAACAAATGGCTGATAAAGCCAAGGATATGCAGGAAAACGGGCCGGTCGATCCGGTCGATTTTCGAAAATTGAAGGATATACTGCCCGAGCGGGCCGCCGGGCTGGAACGCACCGAGGCGACTGGCGAGAAGAACGGCGCGATGGGTTTCAGCCTGTCGCAAGCTGAAGGAAAATACGGCGATGGCGAGGCGAGTCTGGAAATAGAGATCACGGATACGGGTGGCGTTGGAGGTATGGCCATGATGGGCATGGCTGCCTGGGCGATGGCCGAGGTGGATAAGGAAACTGCTACCGGCTACGAAAAAACCACCCGCATCGACGGCAATAAAGCATAGGAGCAATACGATAACGAGCAGCAAAACGGTGAGGTCAATGTACTCGTTGGCGATCGATTTATCGTCTCGGTGAAGGGCCGAAAAGTGTCAATGGAACAAATTAAAGACACCCTTGACGAACTGAACCTTGCGAAACTCGCCAAAATGGAATAACATTGGCCTTGTCTTTAACGCGTCCCTGCATGAATTCCGAGAATTTTGTGATCCAATTGCCCGAAAATAAGTGGGTCGAGCTTCCGCAAACGCATTTCCAGTTAGCTACCGATGGCCACGTCGCCACCCAGCGTACCGGGGTACGGCTCCGCCGCGATACCTACGAACTCACCGTGGCCTTCGATTGCCAGGACGACCCGCTCTGGCGGCAAACCAACCGGCGTGGACACAACACCGATTTGTGGCAGCAAGAGGTCTTCGAGCTTTTCATCGCGCCCGGGACAGGTACTCCTACCCATTACCTTGAGTTGGAATTGAACCCCAACGACGCCCTGTTTGTGGGCCAAATCCACAATCCGGCTAAGGATTGCGGCAGTCAGAAACTGACGATGGTACCCTACGAATCGTCGGGCGTGAGGCACCGGATAACGGCTTCAGGCTCCGACTTTTGGGGCGGCGATTTCAGCGTTCCTTTTGTCTTGTTGGGTGAGCCGGCCGACACCTATCGGCTGAATTTCTACCGCATTATCCTGACCGAAGCCCAAACCGATTCCGACTGGATTAATACCTCAGCGCATGTTTCGTACCAATGCTGGAGTTCCACGTTGAGCGGTGATTCTCCTTGCTTTCATCGACCCGATTCATTCGGAACGCTCCGGCTGGTGTAAACCGAAAAACTTTCGGCCGTGCTCCCGACCAATTCGCGTAATATTTATTTTTCCCGATACCTTTGCCGGCTTTTGTCGTTGTTAAAGAATATTTTTTGGGAAATTAGATTTGAATGCCGAAATACTTTTGGATTATACTTTTGGGGATTATAGGACTGGCGACTTCGGCGTCCGCCCGCACCAGCGACTCCCTGGCCCTGGACAGTACGCGCCTGGTAACCATCAGCGGTGTGAGCATCGAGGGAAACTACCGCACCCGCATGACCATCATTTTGCGTGAAATGGCGCTTTTGCCGGGCGATATCCTGCCGCTTCATGTGCTAGCCAGCCGCCTGGAGATTGATCGCCGCAAGATCGTCAACACCAACTTGTTCATCACAGTCGAGATGATTGCGCTTTTCCAGGACGCCGACAGCACTTTGGTCGACGTACGGGTTGTAGTCAAAGAACGCCTTTACTTTGTGGCGTTGCCGGTCTTTGAACTCGCCGACCGCAACTTTAACGAGTGGTGGTACGACCGTAAACACGACTTGCGTCGCACGACCTATGGGCTCTTCATGAGCTACAAGAACCTGACGGGCCGCGCTGACCAGTTGCTGCTGTCGGCTAATTTTGGCTTTGTGCCCAAATACGAAATCGCGTATTCGGTTCCTTATATCGATAAGGCGCTCAAAACTGGCCTGAAAGTGGGCGTCTCTTTCACAACCAACAATTCGCTGGCGTACCGCACCTGGAAAGACAAGCTCGACTTTTTTAACAGCGAAGTCCTGAACCGCGAACGTTTCTTTACCTTCGTCAATCTTACGCGTCGCAATAAATTTTATGGATTTCACTCGCTGGACGCCCGCTGGACCCACCTGCAACTCTCTGATACGCTCGCCCGGCTCAACCCCGCCTACTTGCTCAACGCCCGCACCAACCAGCAATACTTTCAGCTTACCTACACCTACACCTACGACCGCCGCGACAACATGCAGTACCCTCTGCAGGGCTTCATTTACGGCGTGCAGGCTAGTAAGCAGGGGATTTTGCCAACCGACAATGTCAATCAGGGGTACCTCTATGGCTATTACAGCCGCTTTCTACCGCTGAGCGAGCGTTGGTTTTTCAACAGCGGACTCACGGGGCGTGTTTCCGTACCCAAACGGCAGCCCTATCCGCAAAGGCTGGGGCTAGGCTTCAGGCAGGATTTAGTGCGGGGCTACGAACTCAACGTAGTAGAAGGTCAGCATTATATCTTGTGGGATAACGAGTTAAAGTACAAGCTTTTTAGTATTCAGAAGACGATCCCCTGGATTCCAATTCGCCAGCTCAATACGATTCCGATCACAGCCTATCTCAATTCTTTCGCCGATCTCGGCTACGTCCGCAACTACTTTCCCGAACTGAGCAACACTACTCTGGGCAACCGCCCCCTGGTCGGCGCGGGTCTCGGGCTGGATGTCGTGACGTTCTACAACATGGTGATTCGGCTCAACTATACTGTCAACAGCCAGGGCCAGACCCGCTTCTTTTTCCAGGTCGGTCGGTCTTTGTAGCAGCAGGCGGCAGTTTGTAAAGGAGATATTGGCTATTTTTGCAAAAAAATTCAATTCTACCCAAGTTACGATGCGCCCTCAATACTCATTTTTACGCTGCCTGCTGGTAGTAATCCTTTTGAATGGCTTGTTGGCCAGCTGTTCCACCAACACCACCACCGACGAAGAAGCGGCGCCCCCCACCGACTCGGTAATCCTGAACAACCCCGTCAACGACGAACTCAATAGCAACCAAAGCGCCCTGCTGAATACTATTTTAGGCGATGGCGACGATGGCATCCTCCGGGGCATCACGTTTGGTGATCCCGTGGGCAAGGTGAAGGCGACCGAACAATTTGAGATGTTTGAAGATTCACTCAGCCACGCGGGTTTTACTTACGAAACCGAGCAGCTCGAAACCATCGACGTTCTCTATTATTTTTCGCCCAAAGCCCGGCAGGTAGACAAGATCACCGTCGATGTGTACCTCAACAGCGAAACCGCCACGCGGCAGCTCTGGAACTCGGCCAAGCGGCGCTTCACGGACCGCTACGGTAAGCCCACCAAGGAAATTTCACGCCGTATCGAATGGAAAAAAGACCCGATCAAGGCCAGGCTCGAAGAAGTTTCGGATGGGAAAGACTACGGATTAAAAATGGTTTTTGAGCCAACGAATAAAACGGCTTTGGCCTCGAAGTAATTAAAAGTCGAAAATGGAAGACGGAAAATTAAGTATGCTGACTCGCTTTGGTATAACGGTTTTGCTCGTTGCACTGGCTCTTGCGCCAGCTGAGGCGCAAAGAAAATCAAGAAAAGATTACCTGATTACCCTCACGACCGACGCCGGGCCAATGCGCTTAGTACTTTCAGACAAGACGCCTTTGCACAAAGCCAATTTCATCAAGCTGGCGCGGGAAAATTTCTACGATGGCCTGCTTTTTCACCGCGTCATTCAGGATTTTATGATTCAGGGCGGTGATCCCGACTCGCGCAATGCAGTCGAAAAAGTGGCGCTGGGCAACGGAGGCGTTAAGTACCGTATCCCGGCGGAGTTCGATGCCTCCTTATTTCACCGCAAAGGGGCCGTAGGAGCGGCCCGCGACAATAATCCCGAAAAGGCGTCCAGCGGTAGCCAATTTTACATCGTGCAAGGGAAGCCCTACACGGACGAAACCCTCGATCAACAGTTGAAACGAATCGTGAGTGGCCCCAGCGGCACGCCACGCAAACCCACCGCTTCGCAACGCGAAGTGTACCGCACCGTCGGCGGTTCGCCGCATCTCGACGGTAACTACACCGTGTTTGGTCAGGTGATCGACGGCCTCACGGTCATCGACTCCATCGCAGCCCGCCCCGGCGACGCCCGCAACCGCCCGCTCAAAGACGTGGCAATGCAAAAGGTAACCGTAAAAAAAATGCGCAAGAAGAAAATCACCAGGCAGTATGGCTACGTGTACGAGTAAGCGCCTTTTCTTAATTTTTTATTAAATGAAACATCCCTTGGGCTTGAACGATAAACGTATTCTAATTACCGGATCCAACGGTCTGCTGGGTCAAAAACTCGTCGAGCTGCTGCTGTCGCAAGCCGACTGCACCGTGATCGCCACCGCGCGTGGCGACAACCGGCTGCCCTTTGCTGAAGGCTATGAGTACCATTCGTTGGACATTACGAATCCCGAGGAAGTGAAAAGCGTCATGGCGACCGCGCGGCCCGATGTGGTCATCAACACCGCCGCCATGACTAACGTGGACCAGTGCGAAAGCGAAATGGCCGAATGCTGGGCCCTGAATGTGAAGTCGGTCGAGTACTTGATCGAGGCCTGCCGAGCGCAGGATGCGTTTTTGCTGCACCTGTCCACCGATTTTATTTTCGACGGCGCCGCCGGGCCCTACGACGAAACCGCCGAAGCCAATCCGCTGAGCTTTTACGGCTGGAGCAAGTACGCCGCCGAGAAAGCGCTCATCAACAACGCCCAGTCCGGCGCGCCGATTCGCTGGGCGATTGCCCGTACGGTACTGGTATACGGCATCGCGCACGACATGAGCCGCAGCAACATTATTTTGTGGGTCAAGAATTCGCTGGAAGCCGCCAAGCCAATCAAGGTCGTGACCGACCAATGGCGCAGCCCGACGCTGGCCGAAGATTTGGCGATGGGCTGCTGGCTCATTGCCGACCAGCAAGCCGAAGGCATCTTCAATATCTCGGGCCAGGACCTGCTCACCCCGCATGAGATGGCCACGATGACCGCCGACTACTTCAACCTCGACGCCACGCTCATCTCCGAAGCCAATTCCACCACCTTCACCCAACCTGCCAAACGCCCGGCCCGTACGGGCTTTGTGCTGGACAAATCACGGCAAGTACTGGGTTACGCGCCGCGTAGTTTCCGGGAAGGGATCGCGCTGCTGGCGGGGCAGATTGGGGGGCGTGATTTGTAGTTTATTAAATATGGTGACCGGTGTTTGGAGACACAACCCATTATTTGGGATATTTTCTCCCGCTGTCGCTCGGCTCTGCCGAGTGACGACTATCCAGTAGCACTCCGGGCGGTCACTCCCCTACGAATCAATACTTTCAGCTTTGGCCAAAGGCTTCTACATAGTCCTTATCTGTTTCCAGCAAAGGGCGAGACAAGTCGGGCAGTGCGGCAGTCAATCGTCATAGTGCCCTTTGGCTGAGATGACTGTAACTATGTCTTTTCATTTACTGCATAAACTAGCCTGTGTTCCTGACTGATCCTGCGCGACCAGAGTCCTGCCAACTCATGTTTTAACTGTTCAGGCTGACCCGTTCCCGTGTATGGGTATTTGGTAAGTTCATCGAGGAGCTTGCGGATTTTTCTCAATACAGGTTTGTTTCCTGACTTTTTGAGCTTATCAATCCCATCTAGGGCCTTGCTGGTGAATTCTATGGAACATATCACAGGCCGAGCAACTGATCAAAATCCGCCTTATCCACTTTGGTCGTCTTCCCTGCGCGGTACTGCGCTATCCCTTCCTGAATGTTGGCCATCACTTGGGAGTCCATGAAATACTTGTCCTTTTCATTCACGGGCGTGAGTATATAGGCTTTTCCTTTCCCTCTCTGAATGATCACTTGTTGGTTGTCGTCGGCCAAATCCAGATATTTTTTTTTGATTATATCTAAATTCCCGGGAACTGATTACTCACATAATATCAAATTTAATGTACCAATGTGGTACACAATATTACAATAAAAAGCTGGGACGGAGTCAGAAAGCTTATCCGGCCAGCCCTTCGATCCCCCACAGTCGCTGGGCTCTTTGCCGAATGGTCCGCCGCGCGGCGGAGCGTCACCTGGTGCCGATAATCCCGCAGCCGTTCGTACTCCCCCACTTCTCCCCCTCTCACTCAAAAACCGTCATATCAGGATGCTCAAAATCAAAATCATGCGATAAAACACCAGTCGTAGCATCCAGTCGCCAGCGTTCTTCCAGTACTTTGGTGTCTTCCAGGTCACGGTAGGTTGCGGTGAGTTGGTTGCCCGTGAGGTTAAGCAACACGAAGCCATTGTAGCCCAGGTCGTGCCGCCGGACGCGGGTGCGCACCCGGCGGTCGTAGAAGGCCATCTTAAGTACATCGGCGTCCCGCACTGACATCTTGGTTTCAACGGGCATGCCGCCGTGGCCAATGCAACGGCCGTAGGCTTGCAGTTCGCTCTGGTTTTTCCCCAAATGAT
>JBBSSJ010000076.1:0-16765 GCA_038242095.1 Cytophagales bacterium | reverse complement strand
GTGGCGACGAGCAAAGTGTTATTTTTGAAAAGGATGACAACCTGTACAGTATCGCGTTGGCGTCGGGATTGCTGACCCAGCACACTAATTTTAAGTCGGGAACCAAGAAGGCAGATGCGAAAAAAACGACCGCTGAGACGTGGCTGGAAGGCGACCAACTGGCACTGTTCGATATTCTCCGGGAGCGAAAGGCCAAGAAAGATTCCGCCAAGAAAATCACCGAAGCCGAAAAGCCATCGCGTCCCAAGGAAATCTATTTGGGCGATAAAAAGGTTTCGTCCCAGCAACTCAGTCCCGAAGGTCGCTTCGTAACCTACCGGCTGAGCAAGCCCGATAAAAGCACCAAGCGTACCATCGTGCCCAGCTACGTAACGCAATCAGGGTTCACCGAAGACCTCCCCGCCCGCACCAAAGTCGGTGATCCGGCCACGGAGTTTGAATTTTGGGTATACGAGATCGCCAAAGACACCATGCGGCAGGTGAGTACAAAAAAACTGCCCGGCATCGGCGACAAACCTGACTACTTGAAAGACTACCCCAAGCAAGATACTGCCTGGAAAAAGGATAAGGTCCGGCCCGTCATCGTCCACGGTCCTTCGTGGTCCGACGATGGCCGCCACGCCGTGGTGGTGGTGCGCTCGATAGATAACAAAGACCGCTGGATCATGGCTTTCGATCCGGATTCGCTCAGTTTGAAGCCGCTCGACCGCCAGCGCGATGAGGCCTGGATCGGCGGGCCGGGCGTGGGTGGCTACTCCCAAAGCGCGGGCGAACTTAATTGGCTCGACGACCGCACCATTTATTTTCAGAGCGAAGCCGACGGCTATTCGCACCTGTATTCGCTCGATGTGACGACAGGAAAGAAAACGCAGTTGACCAAGGGTAAATTTGAAGTGCAGAGCGTTCAGCTATCGCGGGACAAGCAACATTTTTACCTTACCTCCAACGAGGTCCATCCCGGCGAGCAGCACTTTTACAAAATGGCTGTAACGGGCGGCGCTCGGACCCAGCTCACGAGCGGCCGGGGCGCGCACGAAGCCATGCTCTCACCCGACGAAACCAAATTGGCGGTGCGTTACTCCAACAGCAACACGCCTTGGGAATTGTTTTTGCTCGACATCCAGCCTGGCGCCACGCCCGAGCAAATCACGCATTCAACCACCAAGGCTTTCCAGGCTTATCCCTGGCGGGAAGCGAAGGTGATTACCTTCAAGGCAACCGACGGGGCCGACGTGTACGCTCGGGTTTATGAGCCCAAAAAGTCAAACGGGCGGGCGGTAGTTTTTGTCCACGGTGCGGGCTATTTGCAAAACGCGCATTACTGGTGGAGCAACTATTTTCGCGAATACATGTTTCACAACCTCCTCACCGATAAAGGGTACACAGTGCTCGACATGGACTACCGGGCCAGCGCGGGCTACGGCCGCGACTGGCGCACGGGCATCTATCGTTCGATGGGGGGTAAAGACCTTACCGACAACGTGGACGGGGCCAATTGGCTGGTGAAAAAATACAAAATTGATCCGAAGAAAATTGGGGTTTACGGCGGTTCTTACGGCGGCTTTATCACCCTGATGGCGCTGTTCACCACCCCCGATGTGTTCAAAGCCGGGGCGGCGCTTCGGCCTGTTACGGATTGGGCGGCTTACAACCACCCTTATACCGCCAACATTCTCAATGAGCCGAACCTCGATAGCCTGGCCTACCGCCGGAGCTCGCCGATTTACCATGCCGCCGGCCTTAAAAACAATCTTTTGATTTGCCACGGGATGGTCGATGTCAACGTACATTTTCAGGACGTAGCTCGGCTGTCGCAACGCCTCATTGAATTGGGGAAAGATGACTGGGAACTGGCCGCCTATCCCCTCGAAGACCACGGCTTTGTGGAACCCTCCTCGTGGACCGACGAATACAAGCGGATTTTGAAGTTATTTGAAGAGAAGTTGCGGTAATTATTTCTGGTAGGTGCTCTTGGCCACTCCTTTTCATAATCGCTCTCCAAGAACCATATACACAAATACCCCGTTGAACCAACCGACGTATATACGTCGGTTTATAATAATCCATAACTCAATTTAATAACATCATGAAAAAGCACCTGCTCTCATTCGCGCTTTTAGCCGTCACGTCTTTCACTTTCGTGGCTTGTGACTCCAAAGAAAATGCTGAAACCACCGAAGAAACCGCCGGACTGCCCGACGGTACCATGAACGTGGACCTCGCCGCCAGCGAAGTCATGTGGGAAGGTAATATGGTAGGCATGTACAAACACTCCGGTGATGTGAAGCTGACCGATGGCAATGTAGTCGTGACTGACGGTACTATTACGGGTGGCAACTTTACCGTCGACCTGGGCACGATCAACCCGACCGACGAAAACTACGACGCCGCTAAGGACCGAACCCCCGAAAAACTGATAGGTCACCTCTCGTCGGACGATTTCTTCGCGGTCGAACAGCATCCCAAAGCTACCTTCGAGATTACGGGCTCAGCCGGGAATGTCGTGATGAGGAATCTGACCGTGCGCGGCAAGACCAATCCCGAGGAAGTGAAGAACGTCGTCATTTCCGAAGCAGACGGCAAAGTAACCATGTCGGGCGATTTGACCTTCGATCGCACCAAGTACGATGTCGCCTTTAAGCACCCGATGCAGGATATGGTGGTTTCCAACGATGTAGCCATGCGCGTGAAGCTCGTTGCCAACACGTGAAACTCGTTGCCAATAAATAAAACCAAGGATCTTTGTAGAAAAAAGGTATTTTCGGCTCACGCGGGAAGTGCCTTTTTTTTATTATGTTTCCAAAATGGTTTCGTTTCCAAAACACCTCTGTTTTTTACGCCCTGTTTTAATTTCTTACTCCCTTGAACGACCTGCAACCCGTGCTGCAATATTTGGAAGTACTCTCCGTCAAAATCGCCAAACTGGAAGCTGAGCAAATCGTGGCCCGCAACATGCTGGGCAAGCTGGCGGCGCGGGTACACGGGGTAGAATACGAAGAAATGGTAGCGTTGCAATTGCGCATGGAACAGTCGGCCAAGCAGTCGCTCTTGCCCGCATTACTGGCGGGCATGGTTGTGTTATCGGAGGACGAAGTACGCCTGCATTTGGGCCTTGAATAGTATTTTGATAATCGAACCATGATCGTAAAATCAATCCCGACCGGCTGGGAAATAATCTACCAGCGGGCTCACGGCTTGTTGGCCGCCGAACTAGCTTTTCACTGGAAAGTAGCCAAGCGCCCCCCGCATTTCATGAAAACATTATTGGCTATCGCCGAGCACGACGATGGCGTGCCGGAGTCGCAGATGCCCGAAAACCTGACCGAAGCGGGCGCGCCAAAAGACTTTAAACTGCTAGGGCGCAGCATCACGCAGTACCGAAATGTGATGGAAATCGCGACCGCCAAAAGCCAGTGGAACGCGCTGCTGACGTCGATGCACATGACGTTTTTGTACGAGGCCAAGAAATACGAAGACGCCGACATCGAGCAATTCATCGAAGACCAACACAAATTTCAGAAAGCCGCCCGGAAAGAATTAAAAATCACTAAGAAGGCCGCCGATTCCGCTTACCAGTTTGTGGAATGGTGCGACGCGCTCTCATTGTTGCTGTGTATGGATCAAATCCAGCCCGAGCAGCGCAAAATGGATGTCAGCGTTGGGCCAGACGGGCAAATGTATCAGATTTGGCAGGATACCAACGAGCGGCTTCGCGTGGAACCGTGGCCGTTTGAAATTGATACGTTCGAGGTGAATGTCGAGTACCGCGAATTGGCCCAGTTGAAGGTTAAAAATTCGCGGGAACTAAGCCTCTGCCTGCAAAATGCCAAATTAGGCGTCCGAAAGTGGGTTTTCAAATCCTGAACTTATACCGGAAAGCCGATCGGCTATGGTTAGTTTTAGGATTGAAATTGCTTTGTTACTTTTTCGTTAAAACTAATCAATCCTCATGCTCAATCGCCGTCAGGTCCTCACAGGACTCGCCGCTTCTACGGCCCTATCTGTGCTGCCCAATACCATTGCCAACGCTTCGAAAAATACAAGCAATGAACAAGCTTTCAAGTATGCCCTGAACATGAGTACCTTACGGGGCCACAAACTCGGTTTCATGAAGGAAATCGAAGTAGCTTCCAAGGCTGGTTTTCAGCACGTCGAAATCTGGATCGATAGTCTGCAGAAATACCTCGACGAAGGCGGAACCACGGCCGACGCCCGCAAACATCTCGATGCCTCGGGAATCCAAGTCGAAGACGCCATTGGTTTTGCGCCCTGGATCGTGGACGACGCCGCTACCCGCCAAAAAGCCTTTGAGCAACTAAAAAAAGAAATGGGTATGTTGGCCGAAATCGGCTGCAAGCGCATCGCCGCCCCGCCGATGGGCGCAACCACCGAAGCCTTGCCCGATCTCAAAAAAATTGCGGAGCGCTACCGCACCATTCTCGATTTGGGCGACCAAACGGGGGTGGTACCCCAGCTTGAACTCTGGGGCTTTTCCAAAACCCTGAGCCGACTCAGCGAACTCATGTACGTCGCCATTGAAAGTGGCAGCCCGTCGGCGCGGGTCCTGATAGATGTGTACCACTTGTACCGTGGTGGCTCGGGCCTAAGTCAGGCGGCCTGGGTCGGCAAGCCTTTCATCGAGGTTTTTCACGTCAATGACTACCCCGCCACGCCCGCCCAGGATGTTATTAAAGATTCCGACCGGGTGTACCCCGGCGATGGCGTCGGACCGTTAAAAGAATTATTTACTATCCTCATAAACCCGGCGAAACCCGTCATTCTGTCCCTGGAAGTCTTCAATCCCGCCTACTACGCGCAAGATGCGTTGGTAGTCGCCAAAACGGGTTTGGCTAAGATGAAAGCGGCCACGGGAGAATTATGAGTGATGAATTATGAATGATGAGATATAAATATGATCATTCACTTGCCTTTGGCTTCAGCCCTTGGATCTGCTTTTCCATATTAAGAGCCTAATGCTGGTGGTTGTAGAGAAAAAGCCTGTGGCAATTCATTATACTTTCACATTACAAATGCAAAAGGCCGTAATTCGATTTTCGAATTACGGCCTTCTTAAAACCCTGGATAATTGAATTTTCAATTATCCACTCTCAATTAAATAACCACTGGATTGCGGAAAATGGCGGCGATTACCGCGCCGTCCTCCGGCATCTCTTCGGGCGTGCATTGATACACGGTACCGTTTTGGGTGATGGTTTTGACGGCCGCTTCGGTGAGCAGGTCGGTAGTTTCGGGCGTTGCTGCGGGCTCAATTTCCAACTCGTACATTTGCTCGTTGAAAACGCCCCAAATGGCAGCATCTTCCAACACGAACAGCGTTTCGACCTGGCCGGTCATGGCCGCCATAATCACTTTTTTCTGGTCCGAAGAAGCCCAATCGCCATTGCTCAGCTCAGCGAACTTTTCAAATCGCTCATCACGGTCCTTGTCAAATTTTGGCCCCATGATTTCCCAAGCCTTAGCGTGAAGCGTGGCGGCATCTTCCTTCGTAAAGCTACCCTGAATGCCTTCTTCGGCGTATTTGTTATAGTCGCTGGCGTTTCTGTACATCGGAATAAGGTACTCTACCCCCGCAATAATGGCGGGTAACGGATCACATTGAATGATGTCATCGACGGGCTTGCTGGCTTTATGAAAAAACTGCTGAATTTCTTCTTTCTCCGAGTCATTGCCTCCACCCTGTCCATAATGTACCGAACCACCCGGGCCGCCCTGCGCGAGGCGGGCGCCAGTTTGCTGCTGGTATTCAAGAAACTTCGTGTAATCCGTCAGTTCGTTGAACTCGGGATCATCCAATATTACTTCCGAAATAGTTGCCTCAGTCGCCTCAAACAGCGTAATACCCTTTAAATTAAGATTAACGATATAGAAACGTCCGTCGGCATTCAGCAATGGAATAAGCGGACGGAGCATGAAGTTTTTACCTACGTAAGCCGTGGGCTCTTCTACTTCAATAGGAAGCGTATTGATCTGTACGCCGGCCGAACTCTGAAAATAGGCCAAACCGTCGGAGCCATGCCGCCAGAAATCCTCGTCGTCCAGCAGGTCATAACCGGGCTTGAGGTAAGTTTCCGCCTTGCCCTCGGTCATTTTATACAAGCTCTCCAGCTGCTTCTCAGCCTCGCGCAACTGATTTTTAAAGTTGATCTTGTCCTTTTTGTAATTATCGGTGGAGTCGCGGCTGGTTGGAGAATAGATGGTGACGTGGTGCAGCCCCTTGATTTTGAGGAGTTGGTTGAACTGTTCTATTTTGAAAATATCCATGGGTAGTTTGGTTTAGTTGGAAGCCGGGCAGGTCCGGCAGGTTTACAATGTCCTGACTTATCCTTATTGCTAAACTTGTTCCAATCAAATTGCCAAGAAATTCTACCTACAAATCACCTTCTAACTCACTCATATCCGCTTACATATCATACTCCAAGCGGATCAGGTAGAAGTGGAACAATTGCCCTAATTGAGGAAAAAGGGTAACGCACGATAATTTTACTAGCGATGGTAGAAAACAATTCAGGTGGAGCGGAGAAGCTTGATGCCCGCCGAAAAAAAGATGATGCCCATAATGCCGATCACGATCAGATTCTTGATGTTATCGGAACCGCTGTTCATGATCTCGACGGCGGTGTAGATGAGCGCGCCGACCCCCAGGATAGTCAGGACGATGGCGAAGATTTGTTTGGCGTTCACTTCTATTTAATTGAAAGTTAAGGATGGAGAATTGAAGATGATGCTCCGGTTCAATGCACGAAGCCAGGTTGTTTTTCTTTGGCCCCAAAAATAGAGGAAATTCCGACAACCAAAGCAATATCGTTGCTCGTTTTCATTATCCGTTATTTCAACAAATCATGCTCTGGCTACCGCTTTCCTTTCTCCGGCGTGAACATGCCCAGATCCCATTCGTTGTACCAGTGAAGTTCCATTTTACCATCCTCGGTAATGGTGATCGGCAGGAATACATACTGCGAATCGGGGTGTCCGCCGCCGTTCCAGCGGTCGCCCATGTAGAGGTAGGCATCTTGATAGCCCGGTATTTTAAAAATGTAGCAGGGCTGCGAGTTGAAAGAGTTGTTGCCGGCGTCACCGACGAACGGATTGCCCTGTTTTGTGTAAGGACCAAGGATATTTTTGGCGGTGTAGTAGGTGGCCGGATTGGGTGTCCAGCCGCTGCAGCCGCTCGTGAGCAGATAGTAAATTCCGTTTTTCTTCAAGATACCGGGCCCTTCGCAATGCGCCTCGATGTCGACGTCGCGGGTCGTGGTGCTGAGGTAATCGTCCGATAATTCAACCATGCGGATGGTGCGGTTGGTGTGGTCGGCTGCGTATCCGATGTAGGCTTTTTTGGTATCGGGTTCCACGTACATGCCGATGTCCCGTGATTCATGTCCGTTGGGACGCTCATGGTGCAGCACCGCGAAAGGCCCCGTCGGGTTATCGCTGACCGCTACGCCCAGTTCGGCGACGGTATAGCGGTTTCCGTCGTAATGAAACCACATCACGTACTGAGCCTTCGCCGCATCGTACACTACTTTGGGACGCTCAAATATTTCAATCGAACCTTTTTCCAACACCACCCCCTCGTTTTTCCAATTATAAAGGTCCTTCGATGAGTAGCAGGAAGCCCCGCGCGGCTCACCCCGGTGTTCTCCGTACCAATAGAAAGTTTTTAGGGAATCGACGTAAATAATGTTACCCCCGTGACAGTCAATCGGGGCGCCATCATCCGCCAACCACTCGACACCGGGCTTGAAGGAGGTGTAATTGGTGGGCGTTTGGGCAAAGGAGGACGCGACTGATGCGATTAGGGCCAGACCGATCAGCAAGAATTTAAAAGTTAGGCGTATGTGCATGCAAATTAAAAACAGTGCTTAATTTGATTTTTCCAAACTGAAAATCCGGGATTTCTCAGACTAGCTTAGCTTTTTCAAATTACAAGTTGGTTTATCGTAATACGAGGTGTCCAGGTAAAAGATAACCCTCAACAAAAAAAAGAGGCAGCCACGCGATGGCTACCTCTCAAAATTTTACAGTGCGCCAGTGCCTGCCTCAGCAACGGCGTGGTCGTTCTCGACGGTGCTGCCACTCACGCCAATGGCGCCAATGATTTCGCCCGAACCATCTTTCAGGGGAATTCCTCCGGGAAAGGTAATCAAGCCGTTGTTGGAGTGTTCGATATTGAAAAGGGAGCCACCGGGCTGGGAAAGCTTCCCGATTTCTCCCGTATTCATATCAAAGTAGCGGGCCGTTTTCGCTTTCTTGATTGAAATATCCAGCGATCCCAACCACGCGCCATCCATGCGCACGAAGGCTACCAGGTTAGCGCCGGCGTCGACCACGGCAATGTTCATTTTAGCATTAATTGCTTGAGCTTTCTTTTTGGCTTCGGCAATAATTTTCTCCGCTTGGGACAGGCTGATGTTCATAATTTAAAATTTTTGGTTTTAATAAAAAGTTAATCTTGTCGAACCCGGCAAACTGCCTTATCGTTCCCCTGGCCGCCTGAATCTCCGCTCCGTTGTGGAAGGATTTCGCTGGAATAGTCCCAACACCTATTTGGTATATACCGCCGAATCTAGAACACTCGTTACCCTGGAAGTATCCCTTCACCTTGACCTAAGCGAAGATTTACCTACGGATCGGTACTACGTGGAAATAGATATTCCAGATGGCGCTGGAATTCTCGAATTAAGCACCGAAGACTTGCCCAAAAACTGGGATGCCAAGCCCCCGATTCTTGCCACCCAATTCATTGGTGATGACTTTGTCGAAGATGCTACCTCGGCTGTTCTGAAAGTACCCAGCAGCATTATCCCGCCTGAATTCAACTACCTGATCAATTCCAATCATCCCGATGCAAAAAGGATGACGGTGATCTCGTATACCCCTTTGACCTTTGATCGCAGGATGAAATAGGTTAAGGATAAATAATTTACGCCCCCGCTGCCGCCAGCTTGCAACTGGTGGCAGCGGGGGCGTACCTCACCAAACGGTGATCCTTTCGCTTTCGGGTTTGTACATTTTATCGCCCGGCTGCACATTGAAGGCTTTGTAGAAAGGCGTGAAGTTCATCAGCGGCCCGTTCACCCGCCATTTGGGCGGTGAGTGCGGATTGGTATTGATGTACATGCGCAAATACTCATCCCGGGTCTTAACCCGCCAAATCCGGGCGATCGAAATGAAGAAGCGCTGATCGGGGGTGAAGCCGTCCAATTTTGTCGTGCCTTTCCCCTGCTCCGTCAATTTGAGCGCATCGTACGCAATGGCCACCCCGGCAATGTCGGCGGTATTTTCGCCCACGGTCAAAGCTCCTGTTACGTGTACCGAATCCAGCACGGTAAACGTGTTGTACTGATTGATTACCTGCTGGGTTTTTGCTTTGAACTTAGCGTAGTCGGCAGTGGTCCACCAGTTGGTCACATTGCCGACTTTATCGAATTGCGCGCCTTGGTCGTCAAAGGAGTGCGTTATCTCGTGCCCAATCACCATCCCGATGCCGCCGTAGTTCAGCGCATCATCGGCGTACAAGTCGAAATAGGGCGATTGCAGAATCCCCGCCGGAAAAACGATTTCATTGAGCGGCGGATTGTTGTAGGCCGTCACCGTGGGCGGCGTCGTATGCCACTCCGTCCGATCGACGGGCTGCCCCACTTTGGCCAGATTGTAGCGATACGCGTATTGCGCCGCCGCCAACCGGTTCTCAAAATAAGCGCCCCGTTTCACGTCCACGCTTGAGTAGTCCCGCCACTTGTCCGGGTAGCCGATTTTCTCGGTGAAAGCATACAGTTTTTCCTTAGCCTTGGCCTTCGTGGAGTCGCTCATCCAGTCCAGACGGTTGATGCGGGCTTCGAAGGCTCTTTCAAGATTTTCCACCAATACGGCCATGCGCTTCTTGGCTGCCTCCGGAAAATACTTTTTCACGTACAACTGCGCCAATGCATCGCCGAGCGATTGATCGACCGCCTGTGTCATCTCCTCGGCCCGTGATTTTTTGACCGCCTGACCGGTCAAAATTTTGGCGTAATCAAATGACGCATCAACAAAAGGTTGACTCAGAAAGTTTGCGTAGTGCGTGAGCGCATTGGCTTTCAAATAACTCTTCCAATCCTGGATGGGGACCAATTCAAGCAGCGTGTTCAACTTATCGTAATAAGCTGGTTGCGCCACGTTGATCGAATCAACCTTCACGCCCAGGTCGCTGAGTAACGTTGGCCAGCTAAGGGCCGGCTGTTTTTGCGCCAGGGCCGCCACGGCCATTTTGTTGTAGTTGGCCTTCACATTCCGGCGCTCGATGTTGGTCTTGTGGGCGGAGGCCAGCTGCTTTTCAATGTCGTAGGCGGCGACTGCGTTTTGGGCGGCTGTCGATGCCGCTGTTCCAGATAATTCAAACAGCGTAGCGAGGTAATTTTTGTACGCTTTTTGAATCGTGGCGGTCGACGAGTCGGTCTTGAAGTAATAATCCCGTTCGGGCAGACCGATGCCGGTTTGGGACAGTTGCGCGATATTGATCGAACTCTTTTTCTGATCGGGACCCGCGTAAAAACCAATGATCGAGCTATTGCCCATCTTTTGTTCATCAGTCACCAATTTGAGTAACGAGGCAACGTCATTCACGGCATCGATGCGGGCGAGCAGGGGTTCGATGGGATCATAAGTGCGTTTATTGATTGCGGCCTGGTCCATACCCGAAGCATAAAAATCGCCCACCTTTTGCGCGATACTCCCCGACGGATTATTGGTAGCCGAAACGCTATCCAAGATGCCCTGCAACCGGATGCGCTGCGGATAATTCATAAAGGAATAGGCACCCACACCCGTTTGACTGGCTGGAATCTGGGCGGTATCGTACCAAATGCTATTAGCGTAGGCAAAAAAATCATCTCCCGGCTTTTTGGTAGCGTCTATTCCCGAAAGGACTACACGGTTTTTATCCGGCATCGTCGCGCGACTGCAAGCTCCCGCCAAAAATAGGGTTAGAACGAAAAATACAAATTGCTTCATGTTTGGTGGTTTATGGAGATCGGTCTGGGAAGAATTGGCTGTGCACTTAAAGTTGGCTGGAAAGATAAAAAATTTGTCGTAAAAAGTGGTGCTCCCTATTCTGTTGCCGGCCTGCAAGAAGGTGTTTTTCTGGTGGCTTGACAGGCTATTTTACTTAAGAAATTGACTGTATAGCAAATTTGTTGTATACTTACAGTAAAATTGCTACTATGGAAAGCATCAGAAAATACGACCCGACCAAAAGTATTCGGCGGGCTAAGGCTACCAAGCCAGCTCCACAATGGCGTATTCAAATACCCGGTGCAGAATATGTGTGGTCTACCAGAATGGATCGGGTAGGGATTATCAGAACCGGGCTCCCCTACGAATCCATCGAGGTGGTTAGCAAAAGAGCCAATTTGCCCGTAAGTCAGTTGCTGCGCTTGCTGGGCATTGCCCAAACTACCTACAACAAAAGGAAGCGGGATGGAGAACTACTTGGGGGCCGGGACAGTGAGATCCTTCTGATTCTGACCGAGCTGCTGGATTTTGGTACAGAGGTTTTCAATAACGAAGCAGAAAAATTTCAGCGTTGGTTGAAGAAAACGAACATTGCATTGGGCGGCGTTACGCCCGAGAGTCTGTTTGATTCATTAACGGGAATTCAGGAGGTCAAGAACAGCCTGAACCGGCTGGAATTCGGAAATTTGGCCTGATGCGGGTATTCAGAATCGAAAGGGAAAAGTACCTGACTACCACCTTACAAGGAATCGGAGCCGCTTTCTCGGAGGGATTTCGCTGGAATAGCCTCAATACGTATCTGGTGTACACTGCCGAGTCCCGGGCACTCGCCACCCTGGAAGTATCCGTTCACCTGGACCTGAGTGAAGATCTACCAACGGATCGATACTATGTAGAAATCGATATTCCCGATGACATTGAAATTCTCGAATTAAGCACCGGAGACTTACCCAAAAACTGGGATGCCAAGCCCCCAATTCTTGCTACCCAATTCATTGGCGACGACTTTGTCCATGGTGCCACGGCGGCTGTGCTAAAAGTGCCAAGTTGTATTGTTTTCCCTGAGTTCAACTACCTGATCAATCCAAATCATCCTGATGCGAAAAGCATTAAGGTGATTTCGAAAGTGCCGATGACTTTTGATGGAAGGATAAGATAGGGTTTGTGGTAAAAAAGCTCGCTACCGCCACTTTACAATTAATGGCAACGGCAGCGGCCAACCGCAATGCTGGCATATCGGAGTCGTTAGAGACCGCCCCGAGGGCTGTTGGATAGTCTTCACAGCGCGGCGGACCGTTCGGCAAAGAGTCGAGCGATTGCGGAGCCGGTGAAGGATTGGCTGTAAAAGCCGGTACGGTATCAGCGGCCGATATAAGGGGGATCGCAAGAGCTAGAACTAAAAAAGGCCAGCCCCTACAGAGGGACTAGCCTTGAAAAAATATTGAAATACATATTAGGCCTGCTCTACACCGCAGCAGCCATCCTTACAGCAATCACAAGTGCATTGACCACTAGCGCAGCAATCAGGCGTACAGGTGCAAGTTTCGGCACAATGGGAAGGTTTTTCGATCTTATTCATAATTGAGACAGTTTAAAAATGAACTTATGGAGCTGCGATAACCAAGGCAGCAATACAAATATAGAACATGCTAAGTCTACCTTTATTACACAATATTTGTTTTGATTTATAAAATTACAATCTATTCGCAGGAGGAAAGAAAAGCCCGAAGCACATTTTCGGCTTGCGCTACCGCCAGTTCGCAACTGGTGGCTTTGTATGAAGGGATGCAGGGACGAAACGTACCGAGAGATAATATAGAGAAGCGATGACCACCCAGAGGGCTATTGGAAAGCAGTCACCGCGCGACGGACCGTTCGGCAAAGAGCTAAGCGACTGCTGAGATGTTAGCGTAAGCCACAATATTTAAATATTTTCTAACTTTGTAATCCAAGAATCAAATCTGGGAGACTTATTCCTTATTCTTTCTAATCCAATTGCTTCTGATAGAATATCGCCATATACAACTTTATTGTATCCCTTAATTATTCGTTCAAGTCGATGCGAGGGAGATGTTTCTTTTTTATTGTTTATCATTTCTGGATTATCATAATCAGTAAAAACTTTTTCGAGCTCTTCTTTGTGCACTATATCATTTGGCGGAATTATATTATAGATAATGTCAATATCGTTAAATAGTAGACCTTCAAATTCATGCAATTGAAGATAGGGAATAAATCGATGTCTATAATTATCTTGAATACTTTCAGACATCGCAATTTCGAAGGCATCCATCCGCTTATTCTTTTCAGGAATTTTTTCGCAATCGTCCCAGCTTGGAAAATTATATTTTGAATATAATCCATAATAGTCAATAAAAGTAGTTACTAATGCCGTGGGGTCTGATTTTAAATGAGTTTCAATTTGTAGCTTCAGAATTTGCCATTTCACAATTCCCCCTCTAGAATGCTTAATTAATGGAGTTTGAATGAATATATTCTTTTCTAGCATATGAGCGTAAAGATTGGTTTTGCAAAAAACTTGTTCTGTGGGCCCTTCGCAGATAATAATAATTCTCTTCATATTAATTAAAATTTGGTTGGCCTGTATTTATGATATTCCTCTTCCATAAGTCATCAATTGTATAATCATCAAGCCATTCTTTTAAGGAATCTGAATTTAATCTTTCAAAAACACTTTCTCCATTAATTTGATCTACGGTAATTATATCTTCTGGATAAAAATGACCTATTAGATCGGTTGATTGAGTTGCTATTATAACTTGACATCCTTTTGAAGCCACAGACTTTATAAGCCCCGCTAACTTCGCAATGGCAGTGGGATGTAAACCAAGCTCTGGCTCATCAATAATAATAGTTTCTGGTAAATCTGGTTGCAAAAATAGTACAGCAAGTGCAATGAATCTAATAGTACCGTCAGATAAATCATTAACTCCATAAATAGTCGAGCTATGCTTTCCTTGCCACCGAAATTTAATGTTTCCATTGGTCTCTGGTTTCAAATAAAAATCCAGAAAATATGGTGCAATGAATTGAATTGTTTTGATAATAAAATTATATACTATTTTATTATTCTCATTAATATTATATAAAAATGCAGCTAGATTTCTTCCTTTTTCATATAAATAGAACTTATCATTATCAATATTAGATTCTAAGTTGAAGGGGGAATTTTCGCCTGTATCATGAAAATGATATTTATTTAAATTATTTAAATAATGTGTTATATATGCTGCTCTTGGGATTGTCTTAAATCTTAATGTGGATTCATTGCCAAATGATGCAATTTCAACAGGATTTTTGAAATTTTGATTTTCATACCACATTCCTTCCTCTGTAAATATGAAGCCATTATCTCCTCGCTTTATAGTAAATGAGTACCCGTTTGTCTTTTTAAAAAATAAATGAGTGGAAATCTCTTTGGTTATCTTATTTCCTTTATGAAGAAAAGTGTCAATCCCTTTGAGTGCAACAGATTCTTGTAGATTTCTGTTATAAATCTGTTTTAAAAAGTCAAAGAAAGAAAGGAAGTTACTTTTGCCGCTCCCGTTCGCGCCAATAAGAATATTGATTGAATGAAGTTCTAAGTTCAATTCTCTTATTGATTTGTACCCTTTTATCTCAATTCTTAACATTTCTAGAATTCTTTATTTGTGAATTAGTCCAAGCAAGTGGAAAACTAATTGTTAAAAATACAAAAAGTCTGCGACCCGTCAATCTAATAACTGCCCTACACCACCTGCATCAGCACAAAAATCACCAAAATCGCCGAGCCCGAAAGCACCAGTGTCCCCAAGCTGTGCGTTTGGTTGCCTTGCTTAATGTTCATCCCGGTGAGCTGGGTCATGGCCCAGAAGAAGCTGTCGTTGGCGTGGGAAATGGCGATGGCGCCTGAACCGATCGCCAGCACGGTGAAGACGCGCATGGATTCGCTGTCAAGGCCGAGCGTGGCCAGCAGCGGCGCGACGATGGAGGCCGTCGTGATGAGCGCCACGGTGGAAGAGCCCTGGGCGGTTTTGAGCGATAGCGCCATCAGGAAAGGCAGGAAAATGCCCCAGGAGGCCGCGTTGAGGTTGGCGCTGACCAGATCGGCGATGCCGGAGTTTTGCAGCATCTTACCAAAAACGCCCCCCGCGCCGGTAATGAGAATAACGGGGGCAGCGATCAGCAGCGATTCCCCGACCCAACCCGAGGACGATAGCAGCTTGGCGTCGAACTTTTCGGGCAGCATAAAGGCCAGAAAGGCACCCAGCAGCAAGGCAATGACCGGGCTTCCGACAAACAACAGGACGGTCGTGAAAAGATTGTCCCCGAAGGGTAGGGTAGGGTACTTGGCGATGGAGGCCAGCACGATAAGCAGCAGGGGAATAATGATGGGCAAAAACGACTTGCCCAGCGAAGGCCGCTTGCCGTGTTGCACGGCCGTCTCGACTTCGGCGAAATGCGGCTCGACGTGGACGTGTCGCGTGAGATAGCGCGCAAAGAAAAAGGAAGGAATCAAAGCCACCGCGCTGACGATCAGCCCATAGAAAATTACCATGCCTAAATCGGCATCCAGAATCCCCGCCGCCGCGATGGGCCCCGGCGTGGGCGGCACCAACGAGTGGGTGGCCGATATACCCAGAGTCAGCGCCACCGTAGTGGAGGCATACGGCAACTTGCCCTTAAACGAAAGCGATTTATTAATGGGATTGAGCATGATGAATGCACTATCGCCAAACACCGGAATCGAGAGGATATAACCCGTGATCATCATCGCCATCATCACCGATTTCTCACCAATAACCGCCAGGATTTTCTGTGCGATCACAAACGCCCCACCCGTTTTTTCGAGGAACGTCCCGATCATGACGCCCAGCAAAATGAGCAGCCCGATGCTGCCCAGTACCCCGCCGAAGCCGTCTGAAATGGATTTTAGAATCAAGTCACCCTCCATTCCTGCCAATAATCCGTACAAGATTGCGCCCACGAAAAGCGCCAGAAAAGGGTGGATGTCGAACTTGATGATGGAAACGATGATGAGCGCGAGCGCCAGCAGAATGATCAGGAGGGTGAGCATAAAACCAATAGCTATGTTTTGGTAGGCGGGTTGGTCATAAGAAGTACTTTTGTCAATTTTTTTACTTGAAGTCCCAACCAATATCGTCCCGGCCGGGTCGTTAGCTGCGTGTCAATCAATTCCTCCGATTTTATGCGTTTATGCTTTACGCTCGTTCTCTTTTTTGTATCAAAAATAATCCTTGCCCAGAGCCAATACACCGTCAGCGGTTTTGTGCGGGAAGCCGGGAGTCAGGAACAACTACCGGGGGTCAACGTTTACATGCCCGGCACGCCCTACGGCGCGGTAACCAACACCTACGGTTTCTATTCACTCACGATGCCCGGCAGCGATACGCTGCGGCTGCACTACACGTTCGTGGGTTACGAGAAGACGATCAGGGAGCTGAATTTCGACAAAAATACGGAAATCAACATCTTGCTGACCAGCGTTAACCAACTCGAAGAAGTGGTCGTGTCGGCGCGACGGCAGGAAGACTATGTGAGCCGCTCGGCCCAGATGAGTACCATCGAAATCCCGATCGAGCAGATCAAGAAAGTACCCGCGTTTTTCGGGGAAAAGGATGTCCTGAAAGTCCTGCAACTTATGCCCGGCGTCCAGAAAGGTACCGAAGGGCAAACGGGCCTCTACGTACGCGGCGGCGGACCCGACCAGAACCTCATCATCCTCGACGACGCC
>JBBSSJ010000075.1:0-16790 GCA_038242095.1 Cytophagales bacterium | reverse complement strand
TGAATCTTACGCCACGGCGACGATGGACGATATTCTGGGGGAGTTCAAGGACAAGACGCCCGAGCGCGCCACGGCCGTGACGCTCTCGACGGTTTATCTGGTCAATAACGGTGGTAAGTTCGAGCAAAAACCGCTGCCGATTCAAACGCAATTCGCTCCGCTCTACGCTCTGGCGGCGGTGGATGTGAACGGAGACGGATTTCAGGATCTGATCGCCGCCGGTAACGAAAGCCACAACCGCATCCGTATCGGGACGATGGATGCCAACTACGGGCAGGTTTTCCTGAATGATCGAAAGGGGGGCTTTGTTTATCTGCCCCAAAATCAGTCCGGCTTACAGCTTCGCGGCAACGTGCGCGGACTACGCGTCGTAGGGAACAAGTTAGTGGTTGGGGTGAACAGCGGAGCGTTTCGGGTATATGGGTTTTTGGGAGACGCCGCTTTGCAGTAGGCGTTATTTTTCCTTATCTGCCAAAATCATCCTGCACCCGCACGATGTCATCTTCGTCGGAGGGATTGGCGGGGTCGGTGTGTTGCCAGATTTCGGCGACTACGCCGTAACCATCAGTGCCGACGAGGCGGTGGCGCTCGCCACATTTGAGGTCGACGAGATCGCCGATTTTCAGCGTTTGCATTTCGGTCTGCTCGTCGGTGTCGGAGATGACGACGCCCGCTACACCGCCGATGAGCTTCCAAAGCTCAGCCCGGCGGTGGTGGTACTGCCACGATAGGCGTTGCTCGGGCGCTACGACCAGGATTTTGGGACTTAGTTTTTTATAGCCCTTGAAATCTTCCAGCGACAAGTGCGGGAAAAACTCGGCGATAAACTGCGCGGATTGCCTTTCGTCCAAAACCAAAAATCCGCCCCAGGGCCGCTCGAAATCCTGACTTACGACGTCGAGGCCTTTTCCTTCGATGAAGGATTGAACGCTGGAAAATACTTCTTCTCTATCGGTAGTGGAGGCTAGCTTCATAATTATAAAGGTATTAGTTTTTGGGTTTCGTAAGTTCTTAAATGCAAAAAAGGGCTTGGATTTTCGCTCGAAAACCCAAGCCCTCTCATCATTCATAATTCATCACAGCGCGGGCTGCCCCTTCATAATTACCTACACTTTCACCGTCCAGCCAAACTCATCCTCCGCTTTCCCCGTGCGAATATCCGTCAGGTACTTACTCACGCGGGCCACGAACGAATCCTCCTTCACAGCGGGCAGTTCGTAATCTGTGCCTTCGTAGCCGATGACGGAGAAAGGCGAAACGACTACCGCTGTTCCGGCTCCAAAAGCCGCCTCAAGACGGCCTTCTTTTAGTGCCCCAATTACTTCTTTAATGTCCACTTTGCGCTGTTCCACTGTCATGCCCCACTTCCGGGCGATTTCGATGATGCTGCGGCGGGTGATACCATCGAGGATAATACCGTCGATAGCGGGCGTGATTAACTTTCCGTCGATCACGAACATGACGTTCATCGTGCCGGATTCTTCCACGAACGTATGCTCTTTGGCGTCGGTCCAGATGAGTTGGTCGTACCCTTGCTCCTGAGCCAGCTTGGTTGGGTACAGCGACGCCGCGTAGTTGCCCGCGCACTTGGCGGCACCCACGCCGCCTTCCGCCGCGCGGATATACTGCGTCTCTACTTTCACTTTGGGCGGATTGGCGTAATACGTACCTACCGGACAGGTAAATATGATGAAGTAGTACGTATCCGAAGGTCGAACACCCAGATAGGCATCCGCGGCGAACATGTAGGGCCGTACGTAGAGCGAAGTACCCGGCGCGGAGGGTACCCAGTCGGCGTCGAGGCGTAGGAGTTCAATCAGACCGTTCATGAAAAGATCCTCGGGCACGGTGGCCATGCACATGCGCTCGGCGGAGTGGTTCAGGCGCTTCCAGTTGTCGGTTGGGCGGAAGAGCAGTACTTCGCCTTCGTCATTTTTGTAGGCTTTCATGCCTTCAAAAATGGCCTGTCCGTAGTGCAGCGCCGCCGTGACCGGGCTAAGCGGCAGGTCGCCGTAGGGCACAATGCGGGCATCTTGCCACGCGCCGTCGCGGTACTCAGCGATAAACATGTGGTCGGAGATATTCCGGCCAAAAACGAGGTTGTTGAAGTCAACCTCCTGCAGGCGCGACTTGGTGGTCGGCTGGATGTCGATTTGTTGGGCTTCGGCGATCATTATTTCAGTTGACAATGGATGGTTGACAAAGGACAGTGCGCGTTTGTCAGCCATTCGGTTTGTAGTTTGGAACGCAATTTATATATTATTCAAGAATATATTAAAAATATTCTTAGCATGACAATCAAAAAGTAATAGGCGGCGAATTAATAGAAATCACTATTTTTGAAATTCTAATAAGGCCCTGATTAGGGCGAGTATTTTTATAACAGATTATGACCACTAAAACTTAACATACTATGCGTTGGCAGGATTTAAGAAGAAGCAGTAACGTCGAAGACCGTCGGGGAATGTCCGGCGGGGGGAAAGTGGCCATCGGTGGCCTGGGCGTGGTTATCGTGGTGGTACTCGGGTTGTTGACCGGGCAGGATCCCACCGAAATAATGAACAGTATTCAGGGCAGCCAAACTGAGCAGTCGGTTGGGGCCCGTCAGCCCGGCGCGCGGGCTGACGACCAGATGGCCGACTTTGTGACAGCCGTGCTGGGTAGCACCGAGGATGTGTGGGGAAAAATCTACGCCGACAACGGCGCCCGCTACAAAACCCCGTCTTTGCAAATATTTGATAACGTAACGCAAGGCGCTTGCGGTGGGGCGTCGGCGGCTATGGGGCCGTTTTACTGTCCGCTGGACCAGAAAGTCTACATCGACCTACAATTCTGTGACCAACTCCGCTCGCGCTTCAAAGCACCGGGCGACTTTGCGGTAGCCTACGTAGTCGCGCACGAGGTGGGCCACCACGTGCAAAACCTAATGGGCATCACGGATCAGATTCAACAGCAGCGGCAGCGGTTGAGCGAAGCCGATTACAATAAACTATCGGTAAAGCTGGAACTCCAGGCCGATTTTTTGGCAGGCGTTTGGGCTAACCACGCGCAGGATATGCAAAACATCCTCGAACCCGGTGACATCGAGGAGGCGCTGACGGCGGCGAACGCCATCGGTGACGATAAGCTGCAAAAGCAGTCGCAGGGCTACGTAGTGCCGGATGCTTTCACGCACGGTTCCTCGCAGCAGCGGATGTATTGGTTTAAAAAGGGCTACGAAACGGGCGACCTCAGCCAGGGAGAAATTAGTGACATTCGGTAAACTCGGTCCCAACAAATCAGAAGAAAACGCCGCACTGCTGCGGTACCTCGTTGTCAATAAACCGCCCGAAACAGGTGACGACGATGCGCCATTGCAGCGCATCGTCGTCGTGGGTAAGCACAAATACTACGACCTTTTCAACGTCCAGTTGATCGACTACGCGCCCGGCCCAGCGGGGAGTTGCGTGGTCCGTTCGTGCCGATCAATCCGCTGGACTTGCTGTGGAATACGCCGCATCCCGACGGGCTGAAATTCTACGCCGCCCTCGCCAAATTTCAGAGCGTTTACGAAAAGTCCCCGGCTGATACGGAGGCCTTGAAATCAATGATTCGGAATCCGTTTGACCTGGATTTCTACTACCACGATAGTCAGGTTTCCGACAAGATTTCGGTTCGCTCGCTCTCGCCAGTGACGCTGAGCCAGCCTGTGGTCGACTTGAAAGTAAAGATCAGTCTTGGCGAAAAATATTACCATATCCAAAGTGATTTAACGCTCGATGGAGCATTCTTCCCGCTGTCGCGCGTGGCCGTTCGCTTCGATCATTTCTTGGTGCTCGACGCGGCCTGGTACCTTTGCGACAAGCCGCCGGTGCTGGAAGCCGTGACGTATTTTAAGCGGCAAAGTCACCCGTTGCTGCTCTTGCCGGATGACTTTCTGGAATTCCAACTGAACATACTGCCCGACTTGGAAGCCCACGTGTCGGTGAAGCACGCGTATCTCAAACCCGGCACCAAAGCACAGCGCAGAAGCGGCGGCTTCGGCGAAACTCCCGAAAAGCTAATCTATCTCTCGGACCTGGGCGACTACGTTCTCATCAATCCCGTAATGCGCTACGGCGAGATCGAGATTCCCGTGTTGACCAAGCGGCAAATCTTCGGGCAGGACAAGCGTGGCAACTATTTTGGCATTCCGCGCGATGCGAAGGCGGAAGACGCATTCATCGTATTGCTCATCGGCCAGCACCCCGATTTTCTGGAACAAATGGAAAATCCGCTGCTGTACTTTTATTTGCACCGCAAGCGCTTCCTGGATGCCCAGTGGTTTCTTGATGCGTTCGAAGTTTGGCGCGAGCAGGGCATCACGGTGCTGGGTTTTAGCGAATTGAAGGACAATACCCTCAACCCTCAACCCTCAACCCTCAACCCGCACAAAGCCAACGTCAACATTCATGTAGCCAGCGGCCTTAATTGGTTCAACGCGCTGGTGCAGGTGAAGTTTGGCAAGAAAAAGGCGTCGCTGAAACAGTTGCACAAGTCCGTCAAAAATCAAAACAAATTTGTGCTGTTGGATGATGGCACGACGGGAATTATTCCCCAGGAATGGCTGCACAAACTGGCGGATTATTTTAACGCGGGCCAAATTGCGGACGACGATGAGGTAATTCAGATTTCCAAGATCAGGTACCGCACGATTTCGGAGCTGTTCGACGCCGCTATGCTGGACGAAGCGGCGCAGCAGGAAATTGACCTGTATCGCACCAAATTAGCCAACTTTGACGCTATCGTGCCCGCCCCGGTTCCGGAAGGCCTACAAGCGACGCTCCGCCCCTATCAACGACAGGGCCTGAGTTGGCTTAATTTTCTGGACGATTTTGGGTTTGGGGGATGTCTGGCCGACGACATGGGACTGGGCAAGACGGTACAAATCATCGCGTTCATTCTTTTATTGAGGACAAAAAACGCGAAGAATGTCAATTTGCTCATCGTGCCTACTTCGCTGATTCACAATTGGCAGGAGGAAATCGAGAAGTTTGCGCCCTCGCTGAAAGTCCTTGTTCTGCACGGACCCGGCCGCGCCAAAAACGCGAGCCGTTTCGATGCGTATGAACTCATCATCACCACCTACGGTACATTGATTTCAGATGTTATTTTCCTGAAAAAATATGGGTTCAATTACATCTTCCTGGATGAATCCCAGAATATCAAGAACATTGGTTCGCAACGTTACAAAGCCGCCCGGCTGTTACAGGCCCGTAACCGCATCGTGATTTCGGGTACACCCATCGAGAACAATACCTTCGATATTTACGCGCAGCTGTCGTTTGCCTGTCCGGGTTTGCTGGGGAGCCGCACCTATTTCAGGAATACCCACGCCGTTCCCATTGACCGTTTCAAGGAAAAGCGCGCCGCCGAGCGCCTGCAGACGCTTATCAGTCCGTTCGTGCTGCGACGGACCAAGAAGGAAGTTGCGGCCGAGCTACCCGAGAAAACCGAGGTAATTCTCTATTGCGAAATGGGCGAGGCGCAGCGTAAAGTATACGATTCGTACGAGCGGGAATTTCGCGACTATATTTCGGCCGAAAAGGAGGAGGAAATCAACAAAAACGGGATGCACGTACTGCGCGCCATCACCAAGCTACGCCAGATTTGCAACTCGCCGCTGCTCATCCAAGACGAAAAACTTTACGAAGACGCCTCGGCTAAAATCGACCAGCTAACGGAACAACTGCGTACGCTTACGCCCCACCACAAAGTGCTGGTTTTCTCGCAGTTTGTTTCGATGCTCGACCTCATCAAGAAGGAGTTAAGCCGAGAGAAAATCAAATACACCTACCTGACCGGCAGTACCCGCAACCGTCCCGAGGCCATTCACCAATTCCAGCAGGACGACGCCACGCGTGTGTTTCTTATTAGCCTCAAAGCGGGCGGTACGGGCCTCAACCTCACCGCCGCCGATTACGTTTTCATCGTGGATCCGTGGTGGAACCCCGCCGTCGAAAACCAGGCCATCGACCGCAGCTACCGCATCGGCCAGCAAAAAAACGTCATTGCCGTGCGCCTAATTTGTCCCGATACGGTGGAAGAGAAAATCATGGTCATGCAACAAAACAAAGCCAAACTGGCAGGGGATTTAATCGCGGAAGGCGATGGGTTTTTTAAGTCCTTGGGGAAGGAAGGATTGTTGGGACTGGTGGGGAGAGGCTAAGTCTATCGTCAAGTCGAAGACTTGTGATACGTTAAGCCATCAGCGGATGCCAAGCAGTCGAAAACTGGTGGCAGCGGAGAATTAAACGATATAGATAAGTCAAATGCTATTAAGTTAACAAATTGCTCAACAGTTCACGCCAATCCTTTCTCAAAAAATACGACTTTACATTGAAAGCAAGCCCCACCGAAACCTCCATTGACTCGGGTCATTCCTCACATCCGCGCCTTCCAGGCCACTTCCTCCGCGCCCGATTCCTGCGTCATCATGCGGCAGAGCATAAACAGGTAATCCGAAAGGCGGTTAAGGTAGCGGATCACGATTTCTTCCACGGGTTCGAGTTCGTGCAGCAGAATGACGGTGCGCTCGGCGCGGCGGCAGACCGTGCGCGCCACGTGGCCAAAGGAAACCGATTCGTGGCCACCCGGTAGTACGAAAGCGCGGAGTTGGGGAAGCTGGGCATCCATCGCGTCCATTTCGTTTTCAAGTAACGTGAGGTCCGCTTCGTGGAGGTCGGGTAGTTTTTTACGGGTTTGGTCGGGCTCGGCGGCAAGGTGTGAACCGACGGTAAACAGGCGATCCTGGATTTCCTTCAACAAATCGCGCCGCCCGAAGTTTACAGGTTGATCGCGTAACAAGCCAATCCAGGCGTTTAGCTCGTCAACGGTTCCATACGTGTCGATGCGGATGTGTGCCTTACTCACGCGGCTGCCGCCGATCAGGGCCGTCGTGCCGGTATCACCGGTTTTGGTGTATATTTTCACAGTTTTTGGGTATTGGGAAGTTGGGTTCTTAGGTTTTAGGCTCCTTCGAGCCTAATTTTGCCAAAAATATTTATTTGATACTTACTTTTATTTGAAACACCAGGTTGTAAACGCTTTCTGAAAGATATAGTAGGCGTATTTTGCCGCGCGTAGTGGCACAAACCCAATACCTGACAACCTAATTACCTAACAACCTAATCTTGAAAGTTTCCACATTTAGCATAAAAATCTGGCGTTGGTTTTCGATCCTGCTGGTCGTCGGTGGCTTGGGCTGGACCTACTCTTTGCTGCCGGATTTGGTGGCGGTAGGTTTCGCTTCCTCGGGTATAGCCGAAAATTACGTCGAGAAATCCACGATTTTTTACATCGCGGCGGGCCTCATTATTTTCAATAATGTAGTCATTCGGGCGGTGGCGAAGCAGATTGTCAAAGTACCCATTTCTTTGCTTCCCGTGCCCAATCGCCGCACCTGGGCTGATCATCGCGAGCTGCTGGACGAGCATCTGACCAACTTTTTGTTTTGCCTGATTGCCGCCATCAATACCATCGTGGCGTTGAGTTTGTTTGCGCTAGGTACCGTGAACAGCAACCAATTCAAGCAGGATATTTTCTCTTTCGCCTGGCTTTTCTACCTGGGCTTCGGCATGTTGATCGCAATTTTTGTGGCGCTGCCCATCCGGCTGATGCGTCCACCGGTACCGGAAATCTCGCTGGATTAACCCACCGACTCCCCATGAACACCCCGATCAGCCTCAGCGATTACACCTACGATTTGCCCGATGCGCGCATCGCCCGCTACCCGGTTTCACCGCGTGATGCTTCCAAACTATTGGTTTATCAAGGTGGCAAGTTGAGCCACTACCAATTCCACCAGATTACCGACCAACTTCCGGTCGAAAGCTTACTGGTTTTCAATGACACCAAGGTCATTCCGGCGCGGGTGTATTTTCAGAAATCCACCGGCGCGACCATCGAATTGCTGCTGCTGAATCCGGAAGCGCCCACCCGCATCATTAATGACGCTATGCTGGTGACGCGCCATAGTACCTGGACTTGCATGATCGGCAATAAAAAGCGCTGGAAGCCCACCGAAACGCTGACTAGTACGCTGTCGGTCGGTGGACAGGAGGTTACGTTACAAGCCAGTTATGTCGATTACGCGCAAAATCTGGTGCAACTGACGTGGGACAGTGACGCGAATTTTCTTGAAATTGTGCAGGCGCTGGGCGAAATCCCGCTGCCGCCATACTTGAATCGCGCTACCGAAGCACAGGACCGCCAGACTTACCAAACCGTCTACGCCCGGCAGGAAGGCGCGGTTGCGGCCCCCACGGCCGGGCTGCATTTCACGGATTCGGTATTTGCCAGTCTAACGGAAAAGGGTATCCGAAGTTCCTTTTTGACGCTGCACGTGGGCGCGGGTACGTTTCAGCCGATCAAGGTTGAGAATATCCGGGAGCACCACATGCACTCCGAGCAGGTCGTGTACACCCGCGCGCTGATTGAGCAACTGATTGAGCGGGTCGATCACATCGTGCCGGTGGGTACCACTTCGTTGAGGTCTTTGGAAAGTTTGTACTGGTTTGGGGTAAAATTGCTGAAGAATGAAACGACGGATTTCTGGATTGAAAAGCTTTATCCTTATCAGTTTCAGGAAAACGAAGTTCCTCCCGCCGCCGAGTCGCTCGGTGCGGTGCTGACTTTTTTTGATCAAACTCATTTGCAGGAAATTACCGGACAAACTGAGATTTTTATCTTTCCCGGCTATCGCTTTCGGCTTTGCCGGGGGCTTATTACCAACTACCATCAGCCCGACTCCACGCTTATTCTGCTCATGGCGGCTTTCGTGGGCGAGGATTGGCGGAGTGTTTACAACGAAGCGCTGGCCAAAGACTACCGCTTTCTGAGCTACGGCGATTCGTCGCTGCTCTGGCGAAACGACGGGTAGTATTTCTTATAGGGTAGGAAAAAAAGCACCTGTATTTTCATTCCAAGAAACTTCTTCCTGCCTTCTTTCTATGAAAAACCGCCTGCTTTCCCTCGACATCCTGCGGGGGCTCACGATCATGCTGATGACGATCGTCAACAGCCCCGGCGACTGGGGCAACGTTTATCCGCCCTTTCTGCACGCCGAGTGGCACGGCTTCACGCCCACGGATTTAGTTTTCCCTACTTTCCTTTTCATCGTGGGTATCACCACGGTACTGGCTACACCCCAGAAAGTACTCGATCGAGCCGTTTGGGAAAAGATTCTGACGCGCTTCCTGCGTATTTTCTCGCTGGGGCTATTCCTCAATTTCTTTTCTAAAATTCATCTTTTCGGACTGGAAGGGACAGCTTTGCTTATCGCACGATTGCTCATCACGGCTTTTATGGTATTTGCTTTGTTTGGTAAATACAATCGTCGCCAGCAGCTTTACGTGGCGCTAATGATTTTCTTTTTGCTGTTCGTGCTGGCTTTTGGCGGCTTTGCCGATTACCAGAATGTCCGCATTCCGGGGGTGTTGCAGCGTATCGCACTGGTATATTTAGTCGTGTCGCTGCTGTACCTGACGACATCCGTTTCGACGCAAGCCGTACTCGGGATTGTGGTTCTGCTCGGATATTGGGCCCTCATGACGCTGATTCCCGTGCCGGGCGTAGGGGTCGCTAACGTTGAGAAGGGGACGAATCTGGCCGCCTGGCTGGATTATCTAATCATTCCCAACCACCTGTGGGTCACTTCCAAAACCTGGGACCCGGAGGGTATTCTGAGTACGCTGCCCGCCATTGGAACGGGTATCGCCGGGCTCTTGGCTGGGGCTTTGCTGACCGCCAATTTGTCCAAACAAAAGATATTTGGGTACCTGCTGGTGGGCGGGATAGCTGGAATCCTGCTCGGCCTACTTTGGAATGACGCTTTTCCGCTCAATAAAGCGCTGTGGACGAGTTCGTACGTGCTGTACGCGGCGGGCATCGGCATGGTATTGCTCGCCGGGCTGTATTTCGTGATCGATTACCGGGAAATCAAAGGCTGGATCACGCCTTTTCTGGTTTTTGGGGTGAATCCGATGGTGGTATTCTTCTTTTCCGGCATTATTCCCCGCGCTCTGGGTGCGATTCAGGTACCTAACCCTACCGATGCTGCTGCCGATTCTCTGGGTTTGCAAAGCTACCTCTACAACTTTCAGATTGCACCACATTTCACCGATCCCAAGGCCGCTTCGTTGGCTGGGGCACTGATTTATCTCGTAATTTGGTTTGTGATCCTGTACGCTTTTTATCGTAAGAATCTGATTTTCAAGGTGTAGAATTTTTATTTAGATCCAACCCCATGAAAAAGCAACTACTATTTCTCTTCCTGATGATGGCTTGCGGCAATCAGGATACGCTGCAAGTGACCCGGAGAGTTTACGCAGGCACCATCTCCGGCGAAATCCCCATTGTGCTCACCCTCACGCGCGACGGTGAACCGGTATTGGGCAATGTGGCTTATAAGGAGAAAAGCGCGCCGATCACTATTCTGGGTAGCATGTCGGCTAGGTCCGTCCGCTTCGACGAATTCACAAACGACGGCAGCATCACGGGTATTTACTCCATCGAAACCCACCGCCGACGGCTGGCAGGGTACCTGGTGCACCTACGCGCGACGCCGAAAATCAGAATGTGGTATTGAAACTTAGCTCGCAGACCAAAATACCCGCCAAACCGCTACCCGACCTGACGGGTACTTATCCGTTATTATTACGGCGAAGAAGCGGGCGCGGGCGAAATCAAAGTATTGCAAACCAGCCCTGACCGCATCCTGATCTCCGTCAGTACCGTCACGGACGGACCCGGCCTACAACGTGGCTCAGATTGAGAAAACGGAACTCCAATTGAAAGGCAACCAGGCACTATACGAACATACAGAATTCGGTAACTGTGGGATCCGATTTGTATTTGTGCCTAATGGAATTGTGGTGAATTACTTGGATAAAGCCTACGAGTGCGGGTTCGGAAACGTTGCTACGGCGGCGGGTAACTACATTCGGACGAATGCGGAGAAACCCACCTTCGACGAGATGCCCTGAATTCAAGCGTGGTAAAGCGATACGGTTTTTGATTAAAAACCACCGGGCTGGGACGCGTTTTGCTATCTTTGCGCGATTTAGTGAATCGCTGAGTTAGTAACATTTACCGGATATTGGCAATAGGGAAAAACCCAAAATCCATCGTCTGGTGTCCTATATCATGATTAATCAATGAAAGTTTTAAAGTTCGGCGGTACGTCGGTGGGTTCGGTTGAGAGCATCAGGTTGGTGATTGCTATTCTTGAAAAAAGCATTTCCAAGGGCGAGCGTACGGCCGTGGTGTTTTCGGCGATGGGTGGGGCCACCAATCGACTGATCGAGATCGGTCGTATGGCGGCAGCGGGCAACGCCGAGTACTTCGAACTGCTGAAGGTAGTGGAAGAGCGGCACTTTGCCACGATTCGCGGACTAATCAATGTAAAGCAGCAAAGCGGTACTTTTGCTAACGTCAAGGGGCTTTTCAACCAATTGGAAGATATCCTGCGCGGGGTCTCGCTAATTCGCGAACTGACCGACCGCACTCTCGACCTCATCATGAGTTTTGGCGAGCGGCTATCGACTACCCTGGTTTCCGAAGCGCTAAAAAACAAAGGCGTTCGCGCCGAGTTTTGCGATGCCCGCGCGTTGGTGCGTACCAACACGCACTTTGGGATGGCCGACGTGGATTTCGAGACCACTAACCGCAATATTCTGGAGCACTTCGCCAAAACGTCGGCGCTGCAATGCATTACGGGTTTCATCGGCGCTACGTCCGAGGGAATAACCACGACGCTTGGCCGGGGCGGGTCGGACTACACGGCTTCTATTTTCGGGGCCGCGCTCGATGCGCAGGTCATCGAAATCTGGTCGGATGTGGACGGGCTGATGACCGCTGACCCACGCAAGGTACCCAACGCCTTCACAATTCCGGCGATTTCGTACGCCGAGGCAATGGAACTTTCGCACTTCGGCGCCAAAGTGATTTATCCCCCCAGCCTGCAACCCGCTTTTGCCAAAAATATTCCGCTGAAGGTACTTAATACCTTCAATCCCGACTTCAAGGGTACATTGGTCGACCGCAAAGCCCGCCCCCAAGAGTATGCCATCACGGGGATTTCGTCCATCGACGACATGGCGCTGGTCAACATTCAGGGCAGCGGTATGATCGGTGTAGCGGGCATTTCGGCGCGCTTGTTTACGGCCTTATCGGAGAACAATATCAGCGTTATCCTCATTTCTCAGGCTTCCTCGGAGCATTCGATTTGCTTCACCATCGACCCGCGTAGCGCCGAACGCGCCCAGCAGGTGCTGGACAAAGCATTTGAAAACGAAATGGCCGTCGGCGATATCGACAGCGTGACGATCGAGAAAAATGTGTCGATCATCGCCATTGTCGGCGAGGGCATGCGACGGAGTTCGGGCGTGTCGGGCAAGTTGTTTTCGGTATTGGGCAAAAACGGTATCAATATCATCGCCACGGCGCAAGGCTCGTCGGAATTAAATATCTCGGTGGTTATTTGCAAGAACGACCTCTCCAAAGCCCTTAACGCGATTCACGGCGTCTTCTTTCTTTCCGAGACCCGTACGCTCAACCTTTTTACCGTCGGTGTCGGCTTAATCGGCAGTACGCTGCTGAATCAGATTCAGAGCCAGTCGAGTTACCTCCGCGAAGGCCGGTTGTTGAAAATTAACTTAGTGGGCCTCTCCAATACCAGAAAAATGCTGCTAGAACCCGGCGGCGTCGATCCCGAAAACTGGCGCGAAGAACTCGAGAGCCAGGGCGTGAAGACCAGCATTCGGGCTTTTGTGGATCGCCTTATCGAGCTCAACTTGCCCAACAGCGTTTTTGTGGATTGTACTTCCGACAAGGACATTGTCAAACACTACGAGGCCTTGCTCGATGCCAGCATTTCGGTCGTGACGCCCAACAAAGTCGCCAACTCGGGACGCTACGAGGAGTACCAGCGTCTTCAACGCACCGCCTTGCAGCGCGGTGTGAAATTTCTCTACGAAACCAACGTCGGCGCGGGCCTGCCAATTATCAATACCATTCAGGGCTTGATGGACAGCGGGGATAATTTTATCAAGATCGAGGCGATTCTTTCGGGAACGCTCTCCTATATCTTCAATACGTTCGGGCCCGACGTCCGTTTTGTGGATGTCGTGCGACAGGCTAAAGCCAAGGGCTACACCGAACCCGACCCGCGCGACGACCTCAGCGGTACAGATGTCGCCCGCAAGATCCTGATTCTGGCGCGGGAAGTGGGCATTCCGATGGAGCCGGAAGAAGTGCAGATCACGCCACTACTGCCCGAAAACTGCCTTGAGGCGCCTACAGTTGAGGCATTTTTTGCCGAATTGGAACGGTCGAACGACTACTTTGAAAATCTGCAAAACGAAGCCCGCGCCCAAAACGGCGTCCTGCGCTACATTGCCACGCTCGAGAACAACCAGGCGACGGTCCAGCTCCGCACCGTCGGACCCGACCACCCGTTCTACAATCTGTCGGGCAGCGATAACATCGTATCCTTCACTACCGATCGCTACAAAGACCGTCCGCTGGTCGTCAAAGGCCCCGGCGCCGGCGCCGAAGTCACCGCCTCGGGCGTTTTCGCGGATATTATGAGCATTAGTAGCTATTTGGGGTAGAAGGGTAGAAGGGTAGAAGGGTAGAAGGGGGGACGGTAGAAAGGATGAAAGGTAGAAAGGGTTAACGGTGAACGGCCAACGGGTAAGGGTTTTTAGCTTCTTTCGATAGCAAAAGGCCCGCCGAGAACCCCGTTTTACCCTTTTACCGTTTAACCGTTCACCCACGAAGACGTACCATTCAAAAAACATGAACTACATAAAAGTTTTCGCCCCCGCGACGGTTGCCAACGTGTCGTGCGGTTTCGATATTTTTGGCTTTGCCGTCGATGAGCCGGGTGACGTGGTCGAGCTGCGACGGCGGGAGTCACCGGGTATTACCATCGCCGATATAACGGGCGACGAGGGTCGTCTGCCGCGCGATCCAGCCCACAATGCCGTGACCGTCGTAATGCTGCGCTTGCTGGAGCACCTGGGCGATACAGGATTTGGGTGCGAGGTGACTTTACATAAAAACATGCCCCTCGGCAGCGGCATGGGATCAAGCTCGGCCAGTGCGGTAGCGGGTGTATTTGCGCTCAACGAAATGCTGGGCCGACCGCTGACGCGCCATGAGTTGCTTCCCTTCGCGATGGAAGGCGAGCGTATTGCCTGTGGCGCGGCCCACGCCGACAACGTCGGGCCATCGGTGTTGGGTGGTTTTCTGGTGATCAGGAGTTACGAGCCATTGGACGTTTTTAGTGTTCCGGTGCCCGCCGAACTGTACTGCACTGTCGTGAATCCCGACATCGAGGTGAATACCAAAGACGCCCGCTTTATTCTGCGCCACGAAGTATCGTTGGCCAAAACCATCGCCCAAATGGGCAACGTGGCTGGGTTGGTGGCCGGGCTGATGCAGGAAGACTACGAACTCATCCGGCGCTCCATGGTGGATGTGATCATCGAACCCATCCGGTCGATCCTAATTCCCGAATTTATGGAGGTGAAGCAGGCCGCGCTGGCGGCGGGCGCGCTCGGATGCAGCATTTCGGGGTCTGGCCCTTCAATGTTCGCGTTTAGCAAAGGCCGCGAAACCGCCGAAAGGGTGGGGGAGGCAATGCGCGAACAGTTTGCCACAGCCGATATCGACGCCAAAGTGTACGTATCGGCAATCAACCGCGAAGGCCCCAAAATAATAAAGCAGGAACCCGCCTGAGCGAATTCCTGCTTCATAAAATTTGAGCGATAGGTAATTACTGCTGCTTCTTGAATTCAAGAAAATCGGTGCTGGTAGGATTGCTGGCTCCTGCCTTCAAAAATTTCAGCGTAGTTCCAAGCACGATAATGCCGGCGGAGTTAGTCGACTTGGTTACTTCCCCCATCACGCCTTCTGTACGTACCTGCGCGCCATTCTCCACCACTTCGGCGTTCTGGTCAATCTTAAAGGATATGGGATTGAGTACCTGAATATCCTTAAGCCGATACCGATCATTCGAACGTAATTCTTTGCCCTGAACCAAAACCACAAAATCACGCGTGTAGTCGATGTTCAGGAGGTTGTTGGCTTCGGTGACGACCCATTTTTCGTTGGTGGAATTGCCGCCAATCGAAGTATTGGTCTCGTAGGTACCTACAAAGTATTTGGCGTATTGCGGATTAGGATCGTTTTTGTCTTTATTACAAGAGACAAAAGAAACAAAGAGGAGCAATACAAGCAGTTTTTTCATGGAGCTGATTTTGGATATAGGTTATATTTGAGTGCAAAAGTACGAATTGCTTCGTCTTTTCAACCATAACGACCAATGCACGGTTTGTCATATTACTGAGCGCAAATTTTGTGGTACGGATCGTACCGCTACGGCATACCGGCCCGTACCACGAACTGAACTTTCCCTTTTTTAAAAAAGTTATTACCCCAGAATCCAAAATAGAAACACATATACTATGGTAACGGTAACTGATAAAGCCAAAGAAAGAATCGAAACCCTGCGCCAGGAAGAAGGCCGCACCGACGAAAACCACATCCGCGTGGGCGTGGAAGGCGGCGGCTGCTCGGGCTTAATGTACAATCTCGAATTCGACACCAATTCACAGCCTACCGATATGATTTTCGAGGATAAAGGCATTCGCATCGTGGTAGACAAGAAAAGTATCCTATACCTGGCCGGTACCGTGCTCGATTTCAGCGACGGACTCAACGGCAAGGGATTTCAATTTGTCAATCCCAATGCCTCGCGCACCTGCGGTTGCGGTGAAAGCTTTGCCGTTTAGAGCGCGGAAAATTTTGATTAAGTGCTATGTTGATTAAAGCGCCGCGGCTTCCACGCGGCGCTTTTTTTGTGCCGGGAGGTTGTGGGAAAGATGTTGGATATTGGACATTAGACGACGGACGCCCATTTCTTGCTGGGCATAAAAACTAGATTTCCACGTAATTTTATCGTTTTTTGTGATTGTAAGAATGAGTGACGAAACCAAAAGGCGTAAGCAACCATTCACTCATTCAAAATTCACTCATTCAAAATTAAATAATGAAGCCTACCCTTTTAATCTTGGCTGCGGGCATCGGCAGCCGCTACGGTGGTACCAAGCAACTTGACCATTTTGGTCCGCACGGCGAAACTATTATCGATTATTCCCTGTACGACGCTATTCGTGGCGGTTTTGGCAAAGTGGTGTTCATCGTGCGGGAAGAAATTAAGGACGAAGTCGAGGCCACTTTTGCGCCGCGTTTGCAGGGTAAGATGGACTATGACTTAGCCGTTCAGGGCACCCGGTCGTACGTGACGGAAGATTTGGGCCCGGTCACGCGCACCAAGCCCTGGGGGACCGGCCAGGCCACGCTCTGCGCCTGGCCCCAGACCAATGAACCCTTTGCGGTCATCAACGCCGACGACTTTTACGGCCGCGAGGCATTTGCCACCATGGCCGACTTCCTGAGCACCGACACCGACGACACCCAACACGCCATGATGGGCTATGAGCTGCGGCGCACACTGTCAGAAAACGGCACCGTGTCGCGCGGGGTGTGCATCGTGCGGGCTGACGGAAACCTGTCTTCGGTGACCGAGCGCACTAAAATTTTTAATGACGAGCAGGGTAATATCTATTTCGAGGAAGACAGTATTCTGACCGAACTGCCGCCCACCGAACCGGTTTCGATGAACTTCTGGGGTTTTAAGCCCTCGATTTTCCCCTTGATCGAAACGCAATTCGCCGACTACGCCCGCCAAAACCTCGACAACC
>JBBSSJ010000074.1:0-16855 GCA_038242095.1 Cytophagales bacterium | reverse complement strand
GGCGGGCATCAAAATCGAGGGCTGGGGTCACGCGGCGGCCATCACGGACCTCAATCAGGACGGCTGGCCGGATATTTACATCGCCAACGATTTTGTGTCCAATGATTTGGGCTATATCAATAACAAAGACGGTACCTTCACCAACCGCCTCGACGCTTATTTCCGGCATACAGGCTGGAACGCGATGGGCACCGATGCCGTGGATTTCGACAACGATGGCAACGTGGACCTGATTTCGCTGGAAATGCTGCCCGAAAATAACCTCCGCAAAAAACGAATGTTGAGCGGCAACGAGTATTACAATTACATCAACAACGCGCAGTACGGTTACAATGCGCAGTACGTCCGCAACGTGTTGCAGCGCAACAGCGGCCCGACGCCGCTCGGCCACCCGGTTTTTGGCGATGTGGCGTTCATGGCCGAAGTGTACCAGACGGATTGGAGCTGGTGCCCGCTGGCGGCCGATTTCGATAACGATGGCTACCGCGACCTCATCATTACCAACGGTTTGCCCCGCGATGTAACTGACCTAGACTACATCGAATATAACAACGGCCAAAGCGGAGCTACCAAGGGCTTTACCCTCGCCATGACCGACTCGCTGCCGATTGTGAAACTGGCCAATTATGCCTACAAAAACACGAATGGTCTGGTATTCGAGAACGTGACCAAAGCCTGGGGTATGGACGAATTGTCGTTCGGTAACGGCGGCGCGTACGCCGACCTCGACAACGACGGCGACCTGGATGTGATCATCAACAACATCAACGACGAGGCCTTCGTGTACGAAAACATCGCCGATCCCAAAACCGTCAATCAGCTTACTGTCAGTTTTGCCGGTCCGGCGGATAATCCCGGCGGTATCGGCGCGAGTTTGCGCATATACTACGCGGGCGGCCGACAGCAGTACTACGAGCAGCAACCCGTGCGCGGCTACTTGTCCACCCATGATAACCGGGCGCACTTTGGGCTGGGCGACGTAACCCGGCTGGATTCGCTGGTCGTGCGCTGGGCTGACGGTAAGCGACAGCTTTTGAAAAACGTCGCGACGGGTAAGCCGCTGACGGTCGATTATAAAAACGCGGGTAATGCGATTACTATAGCGGCTAATCTTTTCGCCAGCGCGATCTTTACCGATGCTACCAAACGCTACAGTCTGGAATATAAAGCGCGGGAAAAGGACTTTCCCGACTTCGACGTGCAGCCCACCCTGCCGCGCAAAGTAAGCCAGTCCGGCCCGTCAATTGCCGTGGGCGATGTTGATAAAAACGGTTTTGACGATCTGTACATCGGTGGCTCGTCAGGAATCCAGGGTGTGTTTTTCATGCAGGATGCCAAAGGTAGCTTTACTAAAGATTCCACGCGTTTCCTGCAAAAAGAAGAGCGCTTTTACGAAGATATGGGGACACTGCTGTTCGACGCCGACAACGACGGCGACCTCGACCTGTATATCGTAAGCGGCAGCTACGAAATCCCGCCCCACAATGCGTTTAGCAACGATCAATTGTTTTTGAACGACGGAAAAGGCCGCTTCACGCGGGCGCTCGACGCGCTGCCCGCCGACCTGACCAACGGTTCGTGCGTGAAAGCGGCGGATTTTGATGGTGATGGCGATCTCGACCTGTTCGTGGGTGGCCGCGTGGTGTCGGCGGCCTATCCTATGCCACCCCGCAGCTTTCTGCTGCGAAATGACGGTGGTAAATTCGTCGACGTGACCGAGCAGTTTTTTCCGCCGCTACGCAACATTGGTATGGTGACCGACGCGCTATGGAGCGACTACGACAACGACGGCAAGCCCGACCTGATTCTGACGGGTGAGTGGATGCCGGTTGTTTTCCTGAAAAATATCGGTACCTCGTTCGTGGCCTTCAAAACGGGCGTTGAGGCGCAAACGGGTTGGTGGAATAGCCTGGTGGCGGGTGATTTTGATAACGATGGCGATACCGACTACATCGCGGGAAATTTGGGGCTCAATAGCAATTACAAAGCCACGACTACCGAACCTATGATTCTGGTCGCCAAGGATATCGACAACAACGGCTCGATCGACCCGATGGTTTTTTGCTTCGCACTGGCCGACGACGGCACGCGCAAGCCTTTCCCCATCGCCTCGCGCGACGACATGGTGAGCCAGGTGATTACGATGCGCAAGAAATTCCCGACCTATAAATCCTTCGGTCTGGCCGCGCTAAATGAAGTGTGGAGCAACAGCGACCTGGAAGACGCGATGGTGCTGCAAGCCACCGAAATGCGAAGCAGCTACCTCGAAAACAAGGGCGATGGCTACTTCGAAATGAAACCCCTGCCGCTGGCCGCGCAGGAAGCACCCATCTACGGCATGGTGGCCGATGACGTGAACGGCGACGGCAAACTCGACCTGCTGCTGGTAGGCAACGATTACGGCATGGACCCCAACAGCGGGCGGCACGATGCGTTTACGGGTTTGGTTTTGCGGGGAGACGGCAAAGGAAATTTCACCGACATGCCCCTGACCGAAAGCGGCTTTTTCGTGCCCGGCGACGCCAAAGGGTTGACAACGATTCATTCCGCCCAAAAGGAGGATCTGCTCGTCGCCACGCAGAACCAGGATAATCTGCTGGTTTTTGGTAAGAATAACGCGTTCAAAAAGAACGTAACCCGATGGGTTGATTTGCAAGCCAATGATTTCTCGGCGGAGATCGTTTATCAGGACGGCAGCAAGCGGCGCGTCGAATTCTACTACGGCTCGACCTACCTCTCGCAAGCATCGCGGAAATTTCCGGTCGGGAAGAACGTCAGGAAGATCACCGTTACCGATTTTCAGGGCAAGAAAAGAGATTTGTTATGAGCAAGATAAAATTAGGCTATTCAATCCTGATGCTGCTTTGTCTCACCAATTTTGCCTTCGCGCAAGATTGGCGGGCCAAAACAGAGCGAGCGGAGTACATCCACCGGGCCATTAAGCAGTTGACCGACGTAATGGTGTACGATATTTATTCGCCACCCGTCACGAGCCGCACTTACGCCTACGTTTCGGTGGCGGCATACGAAACACTCTTACCCCAAAACGATACTTACGCCAGCCTGGCCGGGCAGTTGCACGGGCTAAAACCGGTACCGGTTCCTGATCCGGGCCAGGAAATCAGCTACACGTTGGCGGCCGCCCACGCCATCCTGACCACCGGGAAACCCTTTGTGATTTCGGAAGAGAAGATCGTTGCTTTTGAGAAAAAGTTATTGGAAGAATTCAAGGCGAGCGGCATGCCCGCTGAGGTGTTTGATCATTCCATCGCCTACGGCGACCGCGTGGCGGGCCACATCGTGGCCTGGGCCAAAGCCGACCGCTATAAGGAAAGCCGCTCGCTGCCACTGTACCGCGTGCGCGACGACGCGGCTTCCTGGAAACCCACGCCTCCCGCCTACATCAAAGCGATCGAGCCGAATTGGAACCAACTCAGGACGTTCCTGATGGATTCCGCCGCGCAGTTTAAGCCAGTGCCACCGCCCACGTTTTCGCTGGACACCAGCAGCGTGTTTTATCAGGATGCGTATGCGGTGTACCGGCAGGGTAATACCAATACGGAAGAGCAATTTGCCATTGCGCAGTTTTGGGACTGTAACCCATTCAAGATGAACGTGCGGGGCCACGTCATGTACGCCACCAAGAAAATATCACCCAACGGCCACTGGATGAACATTACGCGCCTGGCCTGCCAAAAAGCCGACGCCGATCCGCTGCGGTCGGCCGAAGCCTACGCCACACTGGCCGTCACGCTGGCCGACTGCTTCATCAGTTGCTGGGACGAGAAGTACCGCAGTTCGGTCATTCGGCCCGAAACTTACATCAATCAGCACATCAACCCCGCCTGGCTGCCGGTGCTGCAAACGCCGCCCTTCCCCGAATACACCAGCGGCCACAGCGTGATTTCGTCGGGCGCGGCCGTCGTGCTCACCAAGCTGTTCGGCGAGAATTTCGCATTTTCCGACTCGACCGAACTGGAATTCGGCCTGCCGCCCCGGCAATTTGCCTCCTTCGGGGAAGCCGCCAACGAAGCCGCCATCAGCCGCTTTTACGGCGGGATTCATTACATGCCCGCCATCAAAAACGGGCAGCAGGAAGGGTTCGACATTGGGGCGTTTTTTGTCTCAAAATTATTCACCCGCAAGGAAACAAGTGCAAGAGGGCAGTAGGGTGGGCAAATATTTGGTATCATTTTTGCTCTTAAATGTGCTTTGGAATACCAGGAAGCTATCGCATACCATGAAAAAAGCACTCTACCCGCAGAAAGTGCAGAGGATTTGCCCCTGACTAGCTGTACTTCGGGTCCAGCGCTTTGGCTTCGGCGACGAGTTCCTTTACTTTCTGCTCGTCGTCTTTCTTGCAAATCAACAGCACACCGTCGTACTCGGCCACGATGAAGCCTTCCAGCCCGTTGACGACCACGAGTTTGTCGGCCGGGGCTTTAATGATGCAATCCCTGGTATCGTACAGTAACACTTTGCCGTCGGCGACGTTTTGGTTTTCGTCTTTATCCGAGATCTCGTACAACGACTTCCAGGTGCCCAGGTCCGACCAGCCGAAGCTGCTCAGCACCACGTGGACGTTGTCGGCCTTTTCCATGATGCCGTTGTCGATCGACACGCTGCCGCAGTGCGAGTATATTTTATTGATGTAGTTGGCCTCCTCGGGCGTGAAATAATACGCCTCGCCTTCTTCGAACAATTCAGCCACATCGGGCATGTAGCGTTTTACGGCTTTCTTCAAAGACTGCACGCTCCATACAAAGATCCCGGCGTTCCACACAAAATCACCACTTTCCAGGAACTGCACGGCCAGGTCGTGGTGTGGCTTTTCGGTAAAGGTTTTTACCTTCTTTACCGTCCGCTTATCGGGCAGGTACTGAATGTAGCCGTAGCCCGTGTCGGGGCGCGTGGGCTGAATGCCGAGCGTCACCAGGATATCCTCCATCCGCGCCGCGCCCACCGCCACCCGAATGGTGTCACGAAAGACATCTTCTTTCAAGATAATGTGATCGGCCGGGGCCACCACGATGGTGGCGTTGGGGTCGCGGCTGCCAATTTTGTAGCAAGCGTAAGCAATGCAGGGCGCGGTATTGCGGCGGTACGGTTCGAGCAGGATCTGTTCATCGGTCAGTTGGGGAAGCTGCTGCTGCACCAGTTTCTGGTACTCGCTGCTGGTGACAATGTAGATATTCTCAACGGGACAAACGCCATCGAAACGCTCGACGGTTTGTTGTAATAGGCTTTTGCCAGTACCCAGCACGTCGTGAAACTGCTTAGGGTAATGGGTGCGGCTGAACGGCCAGAAGCGCGTCCCGACCCCGCCTGCCATAATGATGACATACGTATTTTCTTGCATGGATGTAGACTTTTTAAAGCGTCGCTTATAAGTTGACAAAGCTATTGTTTTTTCCTGACTACCTCCTTTTCAGGAAAGTATTCGGGCACACCGGCACACAGGCCTGTGCGACAATCACAGGGTTTTACCCGACGTTCAGCCGCCCGGCAACTAAGCGTGCCCGCAGGCCGCCGAAGAAACGGGAAAGCTTAAGTCGCTCATCTTGGATTATTTGGAGCCTTCTTACAAAAATAAATTATACATTTTTAATAATTTGAAGAAATAGTTGTATGGAATCGTTACTATTCTGCTAATATTACGTTCACAACAACTAAAACAAACTTTAACCTCCTAAAAAAAGTATGATGCGAAAATTATTTACTAACAAGGTCTCATCCTTCGCCACCACGCTTCTGTTCCTGCTGCTTGGTTCAACGATGGTCTTTGGCCAGACCAAAATAGCGGGAAAAGTGACGGATGGCACGACCAAAGACGGCCTGATCGGCGTCAGTATTCAGGTGAAAGGTACGATTGCCGGCACGATTACCGACGCCGGCGGCAATTTTAGTTTTACCACTACCACCGCCCCGCCGCTTACGCTGGTGGTGAGCTCCGTGGGCTACCAAACGCAGGAAATCGCCGTAAGCGGTAGCCAAAGCAACATTGTCGTTACTCTGACCGAACAGGCTATTATGGGCCAGGAGGTGATCGTTTCGGCTTCGCGGGTCGAGGAGAGTGTCATGCAGTCGCCGGTAGCGGTGGAGCGCATGGACATCCGAGAAATTCGCAACACGGCCGCCGGTAGCTTCTACGACGGCCTGGCCAATCTCAAGGGCATCGACCTTACCACGCAAGGGCTGCTTTTCAAGTCCATCAACATGCGGGGCTTCGGCGCAACGGGTAACCCGCGCACCGTGCAGATGATCGACGGCATGGACAACTCCGCGCCGGGTCTCAACTTCCCCATCGATAACATCGTGGGTATTCCCGAGCTCGATCTCGAAAGCGTGGACGTCCTACCCGGGGCCGCTTCGGCCCTTTACGGCCCCAACGCCATTAACGGCCTGATACTCATGAAAAGTAAGAGTCCATTCCTGTACCAGGGCCTGAGCGCCCAGGTCAAGACGGGCGTGATGAGCGCCAGCAACCGCGACGTGGTCACGACGCCCTTCTATGACGGTACGATCCGTTACGCCAAGGCTTTCAACGACAAGTTTGCCTTCAAGGTGAACCTCTCCTACATCGCGGCGCAGGACTGGCAGGCTACCAACTACACCAACCTGAACATCGGCGGTACGCAGAACGGTACGCGCGGTGCGGGCGTCAACTCCGACTACGATGGCGTGAATGTATACGGCGACGAAGTTCAGGCCAACCTCAAAACGGTGGGGCAAGGACTGGTAAATCTGGGGGCCATTACCCCCACTCAGCTCGGTGCGCTACCCAATATCAACGTCAGCCGCACGGGCTATCTCGAGCGGGATATGGTTGATTACAACACGAAATCGTTCAAGAGCAACGTGGCGCTGCACTACCGGATCAGCGATAAGGTCGAAGTCATCGCGCAACTCAACTACGGTTACGGTACGACAGTCTACACGGGTACGGGACGCTATTCGCTCCGCAACTTCATTTTGGCGCAGGGAAAGCTGGAACTGCGCGGTGATAACTTCACGCTTCGCGCTTACACCACGCAGGAGCGTTCGGGTGACTCCTACGTGGCAGGGTTGGCGGCCGTGGCGATGCTCAATGATTATAATCCCCATCCTAACTGGTTTGGGGAATACGCGGGCACTTATCTTAAGGCGCTGGGTGGTGGATTGGGGCAGGATCAGGCGCTAATGGCTGCCCGTACCTTCGCTGACCGCAATATGCCGCAGCCCGGCTCCGAAACCTTTCAAAGTTCGCTGGACAAATGGCGCACCACGACGATTTCACAAAGTGGTAGTTACTTTGAGGATAAGACTAACCTCTACCACGCCGAAGGAGTGTATAATTTCAAAAACCAGATTAAATTTCTCGACCTTCTGGTCGGGGCTAACGTTCGGCATTACCAGTTGCGCTCCAACGGCACGCTCTTCGCCGATAACGAGGATGGCCGCAATGGTACCATCGGCATCAACGAGTACGGAGCCTTTGCGCAAGTCGGTAAGTCACTCCTACAGGATCACCTGAAATTGACGGGCTCGGTTCGCTACGACAAAAACCAGAACTTTGACGGGCAGTTCACGCCGCGCGTGTCGGCCGTGACGACCTTCGGCAACCAGAATTTCCGTATTTCGTACCAGTCGGGCTTTCGTATTCCCACGACCCAGAATCAGTACATTAATCTCAAGACGCCCAATGCCACACTGATCGGCGGCTTGCCAGAGTTTAACCAACGATACAATCTGGAAAGCGGCATTCTGCTGCAAAACCTCGACGCTAAGGTGATTGGCGCATTGATCCAAAGCGACCCCACCATTCTTCAGGCGGCGCAACAGTACGCTATTGCGGCCGTAACTCAGCAGGCCACGGCTGGAATTACGCAACAAGTCACGGCCGCTGTCACGGCGGGTGTTAATGCCGCAGTTGCCGCCGGACAGATTCCCAATAACGCGCAAGTGATTGCGGGCGCCATCCAACAGGGTGTTGCGGCCGCGCTGCCGGGAGCATTGCAGCAAAATCTGCCTGGAATCCTGGCCGCGCAGGTACCGGGCGTAACAGCGCAAGTGGCTCCAGCATTTGCGGCGGCTAAGTTACCCAAGTATAAAGCGCCCACGTTGCAGCCAGAGCGCATTGCTTCCTATGAGATCGGCTACAAGGGCATTATTGCCAAAAAACTATTCGTGGATGCGTATTATTACCTGAGCAAATACACCAATTTTATCGGTAGTTCGGTGGTGGTAGTTCCATTGAAAGAGGCCGGGCCGGGCTTACCCATCGAATCGGGTGTGTCGAGTGCCACCACCCGCGCGGCCTACGCTCGTCCGGCTAATTCGAGTAAGCCAATCAACGTACAGGGATTCGCCCTCAGCGCCGACTATTCACTGCCGCGCAGTTTCTTCGTAGGGGCTAATTTCGCCTACAACGAGTTGAAAAACAAAGATGCCGTGCAAACGGCCGAACTGCCCTATGCCGGCTTCAATACGCCCCAAAATCGCTACAACCTCAAAGTGGGTCGCCGCATCAGCAATTCCAACCGCGTAGGGTTCAACTTGTCGTTCCGCCACCAGGATGCTTTCGTATGGCAATCCAGCTTTGTGCAGCCCTCCACCACGGGCGTGCCGTTGTTTGGCAACACGATCGTGAAGGCCATCACCAACCTCGACGCGCAGGTGAGCTTCAAGCTGCCGGGCATCAAGTCCATCTTGAAAGTAGGGGGCACCAATCTGGGCGGCAAGCCTTATGTGCAGGCCTACGGCAGCGCGGCGGTGGGCTCGATGTACTACGTTTCACTCACGTTCGACGAACTCCTTAACTAGTTGACGGCCGATAGCTGACAGTTAACAGTGATCTCTTGTTAAGAAAACTAGCTTACCAGTCAAGAAACAAAAGCCCCTGCCACTAATCAGTAGCAGGGGCTTTTGCTTATAAAGATGAAATAGGGAACTGGAAAATCGAGCAAGAGATTGACTGTTAGCCGTTTACCTTAACTTCGCCATGTTCACCTTCATCACTTTGAGTACCTGTCACAAGCGCTTTAGCGATGTGATAAGCCTGTACCATCGTAGACGAAGAGCTATCCCAGTACTCGGCTTCCTTGATTTTGACTTTCAGAACGGTCAAATTGGGATCTTCCAACCCCTTGGGAAACCAGGCCTTGGCAATGGGGCTCCACAGTTCCTTTTTTACCGCCGGATCGTCCACCAGCGATGCTTCTCCTACCACTGATACATACGATTGAGCCTTAGGATCGGCGTAGGCTACGTTGACGCTGGGGTGTTTTAACAATTCATCCGTTTTATGCGAATCGCGGCTGGTTAAGAACCAGAGGCAACCGTCGGCATCGAGTTTTTGGGTTTGCATGGGCCGGCTGCGGTGGTCGCCATCGCCCTCCATGGTGGTGAGCATCCCCACTTCGATTGAGTCGATTATTTCTTGTACTTTATTCAGGTCGTGGTTTATTTCTTCGCTTTTCATAGGATATTTTGATCTGGGATTGAATATTAATTGTATTAATATCTCACTTAACAAAACAATGCCAGACCGCTCTGCAGGCATCTTTTCTCACTAAGGTTAGACATTTGAGCGATTTTAGGGGCGATAGCCCCGAGCGGGTACGATTATTTACTTAATCGTACCATTACTTTCCCTATCAATTAAAACGTAAATCAAAACATCTATGAAAATGATTAAATCTGCCGCTGTGGCGCTGTTATTGGCTTTTGTATTGGGGGCCTGCGCCACCAAAATGACCTTCCAGAGTTCGTCGATCGTACCTGCCGCCACTGGCGAAGTGAAGGTCAAGAAAGACAAAAACAACAACTACGATGTGACCGTGAGCGTAACCAACCTGGCTGAGCCGGAAAAACTTTCCCCCTCACGCAGCGCGTATGTGGTGTGGATGGAATCTGACCGTAACGAAGTGAAAAAATTAGGTCAAATCAAGGTATCAACCGGTACGTTCAACAAGGCCTTGAACGGTGAACTGAACACTACCACCACTACTAAACCCGACAAAGTATTTATTACCGCTGAGCGTGATGCCGATGGCGATAATCCCAATGGCGAAACCGTCCTGTCCACCCGGTAAGTTCGTGGTTTTAGAAAAATAAGCCAAAGTAAAAGCGGCTGTTTTATCCGGTTAATTCCTGTAAAACAGCCGCCTTTTTTGTGGCGAATTTAACTTGTCAAATTACGCCTCACGGGTGGTCTCAAACAGAAACCAGGTGCGGCGCTCGGTTTCGTCAATGTAGTTTTCCAACAAACTGGCCGTAGCGATGTCTTCGGCATCGTCGCACACTTTGTGGGCGGCGCGCATGTTCTCAGCCATCTCTTTGTTATCCTCGATCAACTCCTTCAGCATGTCCTGAGGTCCTACGAAGTCTTCATCGTTGTCCTGTATGGTTTGTAACTTCGCAATGTGCCCTATGGACCGGATCGTATCATATCCCATCTTCCGAACGCGCTCAGCGAGGGGATCGGTGGTGGCCAATATTTGTGCAGCGTGCTCATCGAGCAGTAAGTGGTAGTCGCGGAAGTGCACGCCGGACATGTGCCAGTGGAAGTTCTTGGTTTTGATATAAAGCGCGAAGGCATCGGCCACGAGACCATTGACGGCGTCAGCTACTTTCTTGCGGCCTTTTTCTTTCAAATCGGATGGTGTGTCGAGCTGAGCGACGGGATTGGTAGCGTCCATGATTATTTGGGATTATATTAAAAATAGGAATGACTGAGGTGAAATTTACGGTTTTTGATATCAAAAAAGCGTGCCAATACGGTTACGAAACTACTTATTGGCTGAACAGGAGGCTGTCGCTTAAAGCGCTAAGAGCGGATCTTAAAATAAAGGCCGCTAGTCTGGTGATGGGGCTTGGTATGGACAGCGGCGCGTGAGTTTTCGGGCTAACCTTGACCGGAATACGAATGGAATGGCTAATTTCGCACCTTTATTGCGCCAGAGCAACAGTTGACACTCTTTGTGCGGGCAAACCCCTGTAATCCGTGCGTTTATTCGGTTCCTATGTTCCCATCGATACGTAAATTAGTACTGTGCAGCCTGCTGGCGCTGGTAAAATTCCTGCCGGTTTTTGGACAGAGTACCTTCATTCCCCTCAACGACGATTACTATCACCTCATCGATCGACTTGAAATCAAGCGGGGTAAGTTCTCGGAAGGGTTTCATTCCAACATGAAACCCTACCAGCGCCAGGCGGTAGTTGCTTTGGCCGACAGCCTTGTGAACGAAAATCCGGACAACCTCACCGCCGTGGACCGCGCTACCATCGAGTACCTGCGGCGGGATAGCCGGGAATGGATCGCTTTCCCGGCGCCGGACTCGACACTGGCTCCGATCCGGCTCGATTCGGCGGCCGCCTCCCTGACCCGCACGTCGGTGTTCACGCCCGCTCCACGCCCCAAAACGCGCACGTTCTTTACTTACCCCACCGATCTGTACAGCATTCATAACGAGGATATCGACCTACACGTCAACTTCGCGAATAATAACTACGTGGGTCGGGAAAATAATACCGATACGGGTCTATGGTTCACGGGGCGGGGCGTCGAGATCCGGGGCATCATCAACAAAAAACTTGGCTTCTATACTTTCGTCTCAGACAATCAGGGGACTTTTCCCAAGTATGTCCGCGACTATACGTTTCAATACAATTTCCCGGGCGAAGGACTGGCCAAAACGCTGCGGCGCACGGGCGTGGATTTTCTTTCGGCGCGGGGCTACATTACCTTTCGTCCCCTCAAAAATATCAACGTACAGTTTGGTAACGACCGCAACTTTATCGGCAGCGGCTACCGCTCGCTTTTTCTTTCCGACAACAGCAGCCCCTACCTGTTTTTACGGATAGATACGCAGTTTGGTAAGTTTCAGTACACCAATCTATGGACGAGCATGATTGGGCACGACGTATCGGGCAACAACGACCGTCTGCGTCCCCGCAAGTACGCCGCCATGCACCACCTGAGCGTCAATCTTACGGACCGGTTCAATATCGGTATTTTCGAGGCAGAGATTTTCAGCCGTGCCAGCAGCGGCGGGGGGTACGACTTCAATTACCTCAACCCGATTATCTTTTACCGTTACGTGGAATCCTACCTCGGCAGTTCCGACAACGCCATGCTGGGGGCCGATTTTCGTTGGCTGCTGGCAAAGCGGGTGTCGGTCTACGGACAGTTCATGCTCGATGAATTCCTGACCAAATATTACTTCAATCGCCTTGGTTCCTGGACTAAAAAGTATGGTGCCCAGGTTGGTGTCAAGTACGTGGATGCTTTCGGGATTCAAAATCTGGACTTGCAGGGCGAATGGAACGTCGTACGGCCCTTCACGTACGCCCACGAAGACGGCGGGCGCGACTACACGCATTATCGGCAACCGCTGGCCCACCCGCTGGGGGCCAATTTCGTGGAACTGCTGGGCGTGCTCCGGTACAAGATCAACCCGCGCCTGACGGCATACGGTACCGTGACCTGGTCGGATAAGGGCATCGACGCCGATGGCCGTAACTGGGGGGGTAATCCAATCCTCAGCTACGAAAGTCGCGTGTCGAATTTTGGCAACTACATCTCGCAGGGCGTGCCGCTTACCACCCGTTTCGCCGATTTGCGGCTGTCGTACATGCTAGCCCACAATCTTTTTGTCGAAGGGCGCGTCCTGCGCCGTCGTGAGGAGTCACCGCAGTCTGTCGTGCGTCAGTCGACTACGCTGGCCACCGCCGCCCTGCGGTTTAATATCCCGTACCGACAGCAGACATTCTAACTAGGCAACTGAAATGCAATGACGGATAATTTCCAATCGATTATAGCCGAAGAACTCAGCGAAGCGCAGCGCGTGCTGGACGCAGTCCTGAACGATCCGGTCCAGGTGGCGGCCATTGAGTCGACGGCCGCGCTCATGGCCGAAGCCATCCTGGCCGATCACAAAATCATTTCCTGCGGCAACGGCGGCTCGCACTGCGACGCCATGCACTTTGCCGAGGAACTCACGGGCCGCTATCGCGACAACCGCCGCGCCATGCCCGCCATCGCCATTTCGGACCCCAGCCATTTGACCTGCGTCAGCAACGATTTTGGCTACGAATACGTGTTTTCGCGCTTTGTGGAAGGGTTGGGACAAGCGGGCGACGTGCTATTGGGCCTGAGCACGAGCGGCAACTCGGCTAACATCATCCGGGCCGTAGAAGCGGCCCGGAACAAGGGTATGAAAGTGGTGATTCTGTCGGGCAACGATGGCGGCAAACTGGCCGGACTGGCCGACGTGGAAATCCGCGTAGCGCATATTGGCTACGCGGATCGCATTCAGGAAATCCACATCAAAGTGATTCACATCCTGATGCTGCTGATCGAGAAAATGGTAATCGGGTAGGGTTGTAGAGACACAGCATGCTGTGTCTCTACCGGGTGCGGCCCATCGTCCATTTGAGGGCTTCCAGCAGATGCCGCACAAAAAGCGGTTCCACGTACGATTCGTCGGTATGTCCGCCGCCGGTGTAGTAAGCGCGACCGCCCTCGAACTCATGCTTCCACATGAAGGGATGCATTAGGCCGTTCTTGCCGCCCTCGTAACTGTTTTCGTCCAGCGTGGCCAGCACCGTGATGCCCGGCTGAATGCTTTTGTAATTATACAGCTCATCAAACCGGCGCCAGCGGTTGGGCAGGAAATTGGTCGTCGGGTCCACTTGATTCCAGACGATGATGTCGACATTCTGTTGCTTGGGATGGCTGAGAAAATACGCCCCCGCTAGCTTGTTGTACCAGGGCCAGTCGTACTCCGTATCGGCCGCCGCGTGGATGCCCAGCCAGCCGCCGCCGCTCTGAATGTACTTTTCAAAAGCCGTTTGCTGCTCGGGATCGAGAATATCGCCCGTCGTGCTGAGGAAAACGACTGTTTTGTACTTTTTTAAGTTATCGAGCGTAAAAGCGGAAGCATCTTCTGTAGTATCTACCTTGAAGCGGTTTTCGGCCCCCAGTTTCATCAGCGCGGCCTTACCGGCGGCAATGGACTTGTGACGAAAACCTTTGGTTTTGGAAAAAACCAGAATGGCGTCGGGCGCCGCTGCCTGTACCATGAATGAAAATAAGGTCAGAATACCGGCAAAGAGGAAAAATTTTCTCATCAGGAATAAAAATTTGGGATAAATACGAATTCACTTGACAAAGATGGTAAAGTACGGGCTTTACTCTTTCTTCAAACACCTTTACCAAAAATCAAATCATGCGCGTCCGTCCTTCGGCCCTCATCATCGAACGAAATTGCCTCTTGGCCATGAAATACCGCTACGGCGATCAGGAGATTTATGCCCTGCCGGGCGGCAATCCCGATCCCGGCGAAGGTCTGTCGGAAGTCATCGTGCGGGAATTGCGGGAGGAACTCGGGGTGGAAACCGAAGTCGATCAACTGCTTTTCTGCGGCGAAGTACTGGGCCGGGACGGCCGAAAAGATGCGCTTCATGCAGTGTTTGCGGTACAGCTCATCGCGGGTCTGCCGCAGCTCAATCCCGAGCATACCTCGGCGCTATCGGTCGAGTGGCTTTCGCTGAACGATTTACAAGACAAATTGCTCTATCCCAACATCGGTAGCGTGATCCGGGAGATGCTAAGCGGCGAAAGGCGCGGCGTGTACTTGGGCCAAATCGACCAGCCCTACGCCGAATAAAAAAACGCTGACAGCGCTCAAAGCGCTGTCAGCGTTGGTAATAAAAAGACTGTAGGCTGATATGGCCCTTACGCCATTTCCAACCGTCCGGCGTTGCGCTTACGGTCGGTCTCTTCCAGGTAAATCTTACGCATTCTCATGCTGTTGGGCGTCACTTCCAGGTACTCGTCTTTCTGGATGTATTCCATCGACTCCTCTAACGAGAAGTTGATTTTTGGTGCGATCCGCAGCCCGTCGTCGGTACCGGAAGCACGCATATTGGTCAATTTCTTGGCTTCCTGCAGGTTGACCACGATATCGTTGGGACGGTTGTGCTCGCCTATCACCTGACCGCCGTAAATCTCCTCACCCGGACCGATGAAGAACCGTCCGCGATCCTGCAACTTGTCGATGGTATAACCCGTCGACATGCCTGTGCCTTTGGAAATGATCGAGCCATTGTTGCGGCTTGGAATTATACCCCGGTAGGGCTCGAAACTCTTGAAACGGTGCGTCAACACGGCTTCGCCCTGCGTAGCCGTGAGTACGTTGGAGCGCAGACCGATCAGGCCACGCGAGGGAATTTCAAATTCCAGGTGCTGCAAATCGCCCTTAGGCTCCATCACCAGCAATTCGCCTTTGCGTTGGGTAGCCAACTCGATCACTTTACCCGCGGTAGATTCGGGTACGTCCACGACCATCGTTTCGATGGGTTCGAGGCGGTTGCCATCGGCATCTTCCTTAAAAATTACCTGCGGCTGACCCACCTGCAACTCGTAGCCTTCGCGGCGCATGGTCTCGATCAGCACCGACAGGTGCAGAATACCCCGGCCGTACACCAGAAACTTGTCCTCGCTGCCCGCCGACTCGACGCGCAGGGCCAGGTTTTTCTCGGTTTCCTTCATCAGGCGGTCGCGCAGGTGGCGCGATGTCACAAACTTGCCCTCTTTACCAAAGAAAGGCGAGTTATTGATCGTGAAGAGCATATTCATCGTCGGCTCGTCCACCGCGATGCGGGGCAGCGCCTCGGGATTTTCCAGATCGGCCAGCGTGTCGCCAATCTCGAAATCCTCAATGCCCGTCACGGCGCAGATGTCGCCGGCCTTTACTTCGCTCACCTTCTGACGGCCTAAGCCCTCGAAGGTCTGCAATTCTTTGATTTTAACTTTCTTGATTACGCCGTCTGCCTTGCAAAGCGACATCTGGGCACCCTCGGTGACGGTGCCGCGCAGCACGCGACCGATGGCGATCCGGCCCACAAAGGCGTTGTAGTCCAGTGAGGTGATCTGCATTTGTGTCGTACCCTCGTTGACAGGCGCGGGGGGAATCTGCTCGATGATCGTGTCGAGCAGGAACGTGATGTTGTCAGTGGGATGCTGCCAGTCGGGGCCCATCCAGCCGTGCTTCGAGGAACCGTATACGGTCACGAAGTCGAGTTGCTCCTCGGTGCCGCCGAGGTTGAACATCAGGTCGAATACGCTTTCCTGCACTTCTTCGGGGCGGCAGTTTTCTTTATCTACCTTATTGACCACCACGATGGGCTTCAAACCCAGTTCCAGCGCCTTGCCCAGCACGAAGCGGGTTTGGGGCATCGGACCTTCGAAGGCATCCACGAGTAGTAGCACGCCATCGGCCATTTTGAGTACGCGCTCCACTTCCCCGCCAAAGTCGGCGTGGCCTGGCGTATCGATAACGTTGATTTTGACATCTTTATACCGGACCGACACATTCTTGGACGTGATCGTGATGCCGCGTTCGCGCTCGAGATCGTTGTTGTCCAGGATCAGGTCGTCAAATTCCTGATTCTCGCGAAACAGCTTGGAAGCGTGGATAATTTTGTCGACCAACGTAGTTTTTCCGTGGTCGACGTGGGCAATGATGGCGATGTTACGAATAGATTCCATTTCTTTATTCCTGATCAATGATGGTTGTTTTCGGCCCAAAGGGAAGAAGAAAAGCAATTTTCGTTCTCATTCCCCATAAAATAGGCCGCAAAAGTACGGACTTTTTCGCTGAATAGCAGTTTTTTACAATTAATTAATCGTGAACGCGGCAAAAACGTTCATTGGTATGAGAGAAGTGCAAAATATGAAGGAGGGAGGATTTAACTTGCGAAGTAGAAATGAGAATGCTGGTTCATCAATCTGCAATGCTATTGAACCATATGATATTGCACATTCGGATGTGCAGAAATAGCATGGTACCGCATATTCAGATGTGCGAAG
>JBBSSJ010000073.1:0-17038 GCA_038242095.1 Cytophagales bacterium | reverse complement strand
CCCGATCGGTTGTTGTTTGCTTGTACCCGCAAAAAGGTAATTAATACGATACTATGAATAAGGAAAACGAAGCAGACTTACTGGAAGAAATCACCAGTTCGGAATATAAATACGGTTTTGTGACTAATGTGGAAGCCGACGAAGCGCCTCCCGGTTTGGATGAGGACATCGTTCGGTTCATTTCGGCCAAGAAGAACGAGCCCGAATGGATGCTCGACTGGCGGTTGAAAGCTTACCGCGCCTGGCTCAAAACCTCCGAGCCGAAGTGGTCTAATGTGCATTACCCGCACATCGACCTGCAATCCATCAAGTACTATTCGGCCCCCAAGCAAAAGAAGCAACTCGGCAGCCTCGACGAGCTCGATCCCGAAATCCGCGACACGTTCGAGCGTTTGGGCATTTCACTCGATGAGCAGAAGCGTATTTCAAACGTAGCGGTCGACGCTGTGATGGATTCAGAGTCGGTTTTCACCACCTTTAAAGGGGCATTGAAGGAAAAGGGCATTATTTTTAGTTCGATTACCGAAGCTATCAAGGAGCATCCCGACTTGATCAAGAAATACCTTGGCTCGGTGGTACCGCCCAAGGATAATTTTTATGCGGGACTGAATTCAGCTGTTTTCTCGGATGGCTCTTTTGTCTACATCCCCAAGGGTGTGCGCTGCCCGATGGAGCTTTCGACTTACTTCCGCATCAATGCCGCCGGCACGGGTCAGTTTGAGCGTACGCTTATCATTGCCGACGAAGGTAGCTATGTCAGCTATTTGGAAGGTTGCACGGCCCCCATGCGCGATGAGAACCAACTGCACGCCGCTGTGGTCGAGATTTTCGCCCATGAAGGCGCGGAAGTGAAGTACTCGACGGTTCAGAATTGGTACCCCGGCGATAAGGAAGGCAAAGGCGGTATCTATAACTTCGTGACCAAGCGCGGCTTGTGCGACGGCGCTAACTCCAAGATTTCGTGGACGCAGGTCGAAACCGGCTCGGCGATTACTTGGAAGTACCCCTCTGTCATCTTGAAAGGTGACAACTCCATCGGGGAATTCTACTCCGTGGCTGTGACCAACAACTACCAACAAGCCGACACGGGTACTAAGATGATCCACATCGGCAAGAATACGAAGAGCCGTATTGTGTCAAAGGGCATTTCAGCGGGCAAGAGCCAAAACTCTTACCGTGGCCTGGTCGACGTAATGAAGCGCGCCGACAACGCCCGCAATTTCTCGCAATGCGATTCGCTGCTGTTAGGCGATCGCTGCGGCGCGCATACCTTCCCTTACATTGAGGTGAGGAATCCTTCCGCTACGGTCGAGCACGAAGCAACGACCTCAAAGATCGGCGAAGATATTCTTTTCTACTGCAATCAGCGCGGCATTGGCACCGAGCAAGCAGTAGCCCTGATCGTGAATGGCTATGCCAAAGAAGTACTCAACCAGCTTCCTATGGAATTTGCGGTGGAAGCGCAGAAGTTACTGGCCATTAGTTTGGAGGGAAGCGTTGGGTAAATTTTAATGATGAATTATGAGTTATGAATGATAAAAGTATCATTCACTTAGTGAAAGAAAAGCCCCGTCAGAAAATTTCTGGCGGGGCTTTTTATGATAATTTTATCTAACTGCAATTAAAATGAGTGCGAAACTAGAAGGCCGCCACTCATCACTCATCACCGCTCGGGCGGCCCCGTCATCATTCCCTTCCTTCCCTGAATGCCTCCGGTGTGGATGGCGACGATGGTACTGTCTTTTTTAAAATAACCTTTTTTTAGTAGATCGTACAGACCATAGAGCATTTTTCCGGTGTAGACGTGTTCGAGTAATGTGCCATGCGCTTCCTCGAAATTTTGCATAAATTGTAATAGCTCCGGTTGGTGTTTGGCGTAGCCGCCAAAATGGTATTCGGTGAAGAGTTGAAGGTTTTTGGATACGCCCTCTTTTTGGACTAGATTTAGGATCTCTTCTTTTAGAAATCCGCCGTTTTTTAACGCGGAGAACGCCAAGGTAGGCGCGGAGGTTGCCATGATTCCGGCGGCTGTACCGCCCGTTCCGGCGGCCATGGCGTAGTAGTCAGGCTTGCGGCCAAGTTGTGCTTCCACTTCTGTTACTATTTCGCTCACGCCCGGTAGGGCTAATGCCGTGCTGCCTCCTTCAGGGATTACGTAAGGATTATGAAATTGAGTATTTAACTTTTCAAGAAAACCACGATCGTTTTTTTGGCGGTAATTCGTTCTTGGAATAAAGTAAAGCTCCATCCCTTGGACGGCGCAAAATTGCAAGGTTCCCGTCATTTTCTCTCGGTACTCTTCGCCGCGTACAATACCGATCGTTTTCAGGCCGAGCGCATTTCCAGCAGCAGCAGTCGCGTAGAGATGGTTGGACCAAGCCCCACCGAACGTCAGTAGCGTCGTAAAGCCCCGCATTTGGGCATCTTGCAAAACATACTTTAATTTTCGCCACTTATTACCTGATACCGTGGGATGAATCAGATCGTCACGTTTGATGTAAAGCTTAACACCAGCCTCTGATGTTACATCGTCGACCAAGGGTTGTAAAGGGGTAGGTAAATTGGGAATAAGCAAGTCCAGGTTATTTTTGGTAAATTTGATTTTTTAAAATTGTCGAATTGGCAAGGCGGAGCGTAATATATTACGCCTAACGGAGAATCGGCACGGCTACAAATTGGAGCCTTCTCCCATGGTCGCATATTTATCAATCAGAAATTGAACACAGAAGAACAGGAAAACGACGACGAAGAGCTTTACGAACATTACCGGATCGTGGTGGATGCCGGACAAAGCCCCATGCGGCTGGATAAGTTTCTGAGCCTGCACGTGCCTAACGCGACGCGCACCAAGATACAAAATGGCATCGACGCCGAAGCGGTCAAAGTAAACGACGGCGCTTCCAAGTCAAGCTACAAGGTGAGGCCCGACGATGTAATCGTGCTGGCGCTGCCACAGCCCCCGCGCGGCACCGAAATTCTGGGGGAGAATATTCCACTCGACATCGTGTACGAAGACGACGAGATCACGCTCGTCAACAAGCCCGCTGGGATGGTGGTACACCCGGCTTTCGGCAACTGGTCGGGCACGCTCGTCAATGCCCTGGTGTATCATTTCGAACATCTACCCACAGGCCGTAACGGCGAAATTCGTCCCGGCTTGGTTCATCGCATCGACAAAGATACTTCGGGTCTGCTGGTAATCGCTCGCACCGAATTAGCGATGACCTTTTTGGCGAAGCAATTTTTCGACCATACCATCGAGCGTACCTACTACGCCATTGTGTGGGGGGAACCCAAGGAAGCAAAAGGTACCATCGAGGGCAACATCGGCCGCAGTACCAAAGACCGGCGGATCATGGAGATTTATCCCGACGGCGACCAGGGAAAACACGCCGTGACGCACTACGAAGTGTTGGAAACGCTACGCTACGTATCATTGGTCAAATGTAATCTAGAAACGGGTCGGACGCACCAAATACGCGCCCACATGAAGCATATCGGGCATCCGATATTCAACGACAGTACCTACGGCGGCGATCGCATCCGGCGCGGCGCGGCGAGTGGCAGCTACAAAGCTTTTGTTGAAAATTGTTTCAAGATTATGCCCCGCCAAGCGCTACACGCCAAGTCCCTCGGCGTCCTGCATCCTAAAACCAAAGAACGTATGCACTTCGATACCAACCTCCCCGCCGACTTCACCGAAGTACTGGAGAGGTGGCGGAATTACGTGCAGTATGTTTAATTTTTTATTTGTTGAGGTTGAGGGGTTTGGGTATTCATTTAGAATAAGCTAAACGACTACACAACTAAACAGAAAATTTAACCTTAAAATTATGCAAATCACCACCCGCCACGGTACCCGGGAAGATATTCCGGCTGTTTTTGAACTGGTCAAAGAGTTGGCCGTGTACGAAAAAGCGCTCGATCAGGTGTCCAACACGGTTGGGCGTATGGAAATAGACTATGACGAAAAACTTTACGATTTTCAGGTAGCGGAGCTAGATGGAAAGACGGTTGGGCTGGCGCTATACTACTACCGCTATTCGACCTGGAAGGGAAAGCGTTTGTACCTGGAGGATATCGTCATCACCGAATCTATGCGGGGGAATGGACTGGGGAAAAAGCTGTTCGATGCCGTGGTCGAGGCGGGCAAGGCTTCCCGTTGTACGGGCATGATGTGGCAAGTACTGGATTGGAACACTTCCGCCGTGGGCTTCTATCGCAAGTATGGTACCCACTTTGATGATGAGTGGGTAAACTGCAATTTGGAATTTTAGAAAAAATTTCAGCAACGTCAGGGCTTTTTCGGTGTGCTACTACTACAGATCGGTGAGCAGGTCAGGCCGTTTTTGGCGGGTAAGCTTTACGGCCTGATCCATACGCCAGGCCTCAATTTTAGCTTCGTGCCCCGAAAGCAGCACGTCGGGGACCGCGCAATCTTCAAAAATAGCAGGCCGGGTATATACCGGTGGCGCCAACAGATTGTCCTGAAATGAGTCCGTCAAAGCTGAGGTTTCGTCATTCAGCACGCCCGGAACCAAGCGTAATATGGCATCAACCAGCACGGCCGCAGCCAACTCGCCGCCCGACAGCACGTAATCGCCAATGCTGATTTCCTTGGTCACGAACTTATCCCGAACCCTCTGATCAACGCCTTTGTAGTGGCCGCACAACATCAGTAAATTCCCTTTAAGGGATAGCTGGTTGACGGTTCCCTGGGCAAGGCGCTCGCCATCGGGCGTGAGGTAAATAATTTCATCGTACGCCCGCTCTACCTGCAATTCGCGAATACAGCGGGCAATTGGCTCTATTTGCAATACCATTCCCGCCCCACCGCCGAAAGCATAATCGTCTACCTGACGATTTTTGCCGGTTGCGTAATCCCGAATGTCGTGCAAATATACCTCCGCCAAACCCTTATCCACGGCCCTTCTCAGGATCGAGTGGGCAAAGAAGCTATCCATGAGCCGGGGGACGACCGACAGAATATCAATTCTCATCGTCACCGTCTTTGTCGTCTGCGTCCTGGGTATTGCCAGATAAATAAACCTCCAGCAATCCTTCGGGCAGATCCACAAAAACCTGCTTTTTCTCGCGATCGGCGCTCATCACGATGTTATCTACGATGGGAATTAGCGCCTCGTTACCTTGATAATCGAACGAGATAAGATTTTGGGTGGCGACGGAGTACACCTCTCCCACTTTACCTATTACGCCCATAGTCTTATCTACGATTTCAAATCCCTGGATTTCGTGGTAGTAGAATTGCCCGTCTTCCAGTTCGTCGAGCGTATCGAGCGGCATATACAGGGCCGTGCCAACCAGCGCCTGCCCTTTCTCCATGGTGTCGATCTCTTCTAACTGTACAATGGCACGACTGGCTTTTTGCAGGTTGATACTGTCGATAAAATATGGTAAAAGCTCTCCCTTCATTTCCAGAAAAACGGAATCCATTTCGTCGTAATCGCTGGGTTGATCCACATCGAGGTGAAAAACCACCTGTCCCTTCGTACCGTGGGTTTTTACAATGTAGCCCAGCAAGTAGCACTGATCTTTGGTCAAAATTTCAATTGTTTAAGTGTTTATTCAAAACCCTTTTAAAAAACATGAGCCTGCCCGGTATCCCGACAGACTCATGAATTATTACACAATACCAAGGCAACTTATGCCTTCGCTTCGGTTTTGTCGTCGGTTTCGGGCGTTTTATTTTCGTCCGTAGCTTCCTCATCAGCCGTAACTTCTTTTACTTTTTCAAGTACAGTTCCGGCAGCACCAATTACCGAATCTTTCACACTTTCAGCAACATCTTCTACCGAATGCTTAACATTTTCAGCGACATCTTCCACTGAATGCTTAACGTTCTCGGCAAGATGAGCAACCTTGTCCAGAATTGATTCGCTTTCTTCCGCTTTACCATCAGCTGGTGCCTCCTCATCGGCGGGAACCTCTGACTTAGCATCGGCAGGAGCCTTTTCTTCGGCCTTCTCAGCAGCGGGCTGATCAGACTTAGGTGCAGGTGCTTCCTCCTTCGCAGGAGACTCTTCCTTAGCAGCAGGTGATTCCTCCTTTGCAGGAGTCTCTTCCTTCGCGACTGCTTCCTCTTTCGCAGCAGCCTCTTCCTTAGCAGCAGGTGCTTCCTCCTTCGCAGGAGCCTCTTCCTTCGCAGCGGGTGCTTCCTCCTTCGCAGGAGCCTCTTCCTTCGCAGCGGGCTGCTCAGTTTCAGTAGCAGGTGCTTCCTCAGCAGGAGCAGACTCGGCTACTGGTGCTTCGGTAACTTCAGCAACCGTTGTCTCCTGAGTTTCCTCAGCGGGAGCTTCCTCTTCCACTACGGGCGCGGCAGGAGGCGTATTTTTCTTAACGATAGAATCGAGACGGTTCTGATTCACTTTCCGCTCAGCATCCAGTTTCTGCTCTTTATCGGTCGACTTCTTGGTGCTCAGCGTTTCGGCTTTGGTAGTCACCTTTTCGGCCTTCATATTTTTCCAATCTTCAAAACGAGCGTCCGCGTCCTCTTGCGTAACGGCTCCTTTATTGACGCCTACCTGCAAGTGCTTGCGCAACATAATACCTTCATGGTGCAGGATCGAACGGGCCGTATCGGTTGGCTGGGCACCTTTCAGGAGCCAATCCACCGCACGATCACCTTGCAGAAGCACCAAAGCGGGGTTCTTATTGGGGTCGTAGGTACCAATCTTCTCAATAAAGCGTCCGTCGCGGGGGGCCCGGGCGTCAGCTACCACGATGTCGTACATCGCTCTCTTTTTGCGTCCTCGACGCGCTAATCTAATTTTTACTGCCATTACAATGGTTTTTGATGGGAGGGAACTCGTCCCTCGGTTTAAATAGGGTGCAAATTTAGCTATTTTTTCAAGACGAAAAATCACTAATACAAAAAAAGGGTGAAACTTACTGAGTTTCACCCTTTTTTCTATGCTATTGCTTTCTTACTTCCTGAATCCAGCGGGATAGCTAGACCGGAGCGTGTTGTTAGGCATGATCTTGATTTCAACGCGACGGTTGGCTTGCAGACCTTCCGGCGTAGTGTTGTCGGCCAAAGGACGGTACTCACCAAAGTACTCGATCAGCAGGCGGCTAGGGTCCGAAAGACCAGCGCGAATGATGTAGCGCTTTGCGGCTTCAACCCGACGGCGGGACAGATTCATATTGTATCCGTAAGATGCCCGGGCATCCGCGTTACCTACCAGCACGATGCGGCAGTTAGGACGCATATTGAGCAGCTCAACCACTTTACCAAGCGTCTCCTGTGAGGCCTGACGAATAGTAGCTTTATCGGTATCGAATTCAATGTTGCTGAACAGTGCTTCGCACTCGTCCTTGGGCAGGTTGTTCTTGACAGCGTCCATGATATACTTCTCCATGTCGATGGCTACACCTCCACCGGACACTACGCTACCGGCAGGCGTGTTAGGCTCTTTGTCAAATAGGTCAGCGACGCCGTCACCATCTGAGTCGGTATAGAGTCTAGGATCGACCGCCTTGGGCATGTTCGCTTTGGCAATTGAATCGGCATCATTCATTGTAGGATTGTACGGAGGGGGTACCAACTTGCTTGGATCAGCCCAACGCAGGTGGTAACGACCGCTTGCAGCATCGTATTGACCATTTTTGGCACGAACCGCATTTTTGCCTAACTTATACGTAAGCGCGATGGTGCCGTAGCCCCATTTATCAAGCTCAGAGTCGCCCTTTTGAAAAAGGAAGATACCCGATGACGTAGGATAATTGGTGCGATCACCAGCCGTAAGGTCGATTTTCTCAGTAAAGACGTGGTTGATGGCGAAGTCGAAACCCAAGTCAAAACGGGGAGACAATTCATAATGAATGGCTACACCCATGGGCACTACCCATTCGCGGGTATAAATCGAACCGTCGCGGTCCCAGGTACCAGCCGTTTTGGAACTGGCTTCAGTATTGCTAGATAGCAGCAACTTATCAGAATCGAGGTCATAGACGTCCGTGTGGAAATAAGCAATACCGCCACCCACGTGCGCGTCAATCTTCCAACGGCGCATCTTGTCAAAACCGAAGAGCAACCGGTTAATGTTGACCGTTCCATCCAAGGTAGCCTGTACAAAAGAGGGGCTCTTGAAGTATACGTTGAACACGTTGCCCAACTCGTTGGTCACGTTCCGCTTGGAGCCCATCAGGTTACCGTTAAAGCCCGTCAGTTGCAGACCGAATACCGGCGATAATTGCTTGTTGATAGAAAGACCGTACACACCGGTGGTCTTTTCCTTTGGGCCGAGTTTGAAGTCGTATTCTTTCAAGTCACCGAAGAAACGAGAGATACCACCGTAAGCCGTAACCGACCAGGTGTTCATCTTGTTCGGTCCTTCGTACGTCCGGTTTTGCGAGAAAGCCGACGAAGAAAACAATGCCAGAAATGCGAGTGTAACGTAAAGGTTCTTCTTATTCATGGGGAAACACTATTTTGTGATTCAATTTATGCACAATTGGTAAATGTACGCATTAAAAATCCGAAAAGAGGCAAGCCTGTAAGCCGGGTTCTGTGATTCGGCCTAAGCCGAAACTCCTATCATTTATCCAGAACTACGGTCACCCGCAGTCTCAAACGACCTACCCGTGCCGAGGTTTCGGACGAGCCGAAACCAAAGCGGGCCACTTTATGATCGGCACCTATTTGGTCTTTCAGCCCGTAAGGTTTACCTCGCTCCCGTTGTCACCAACGGGACGGTGGGCTCTTACTCCACCTTTTCACCCTTACCCGGCCCAAAAAATTTGTGCCAGGCGGTATATTTTCTGTGGCACTGGCTGTCGGCTGGCGGTCGCCCCCCAGCCGCCTTCCCGTTAGGAAGTACGGTGCCCTGCACTGCCCGGACTTTCCTCTCCGGCCCAGAAGCCGCAGCGATAGGACGGCTCAACTCCTTTCGGTTGGGCACAAAGCTAGTAAATAGTTTCTTTTGATTTCTAAGGAACGCAGGATAAAATATGCAAAATAACGGGATACAAGGCTGGTTTAACCTTTTCTGAACTATTAAAGGAGTCCTTCGACCCGCAATGACGCTCGTCCCGTGGCAAAAACCACCGCATAGATATGCTCGGGCGTGAGATACACCCGGTCAGGTTTGATCTCTGTAATTGTGCCATTCAACGTCACGCCCTTAGCCAAATGGTTGTTGGCAAGGGCTTTTTGCATGTTTTCTTTGGCGACGGTGATCTGCTCTCCCACCGGAAACACAAACTGCCGCTCCATCATCTTGCTGAACTTGCCCTGCAACAGCCAGCCCGCCGTTTTGAAAAGGATGTTTCGGGTGTCAAGATCATAATCAAGATTAGTCAACGACAGATTTTTTGTTTCAGGATTGTAATACGGAATGCCTTTCAGGTAAATTATGCCGTTGATACTGCCTTTCAAACCGGCTTTTATGACCAAATAGTCATTCTGTCCGTACATATCGATGTCGGTCACCTCCACCGTATAGTTTCCATCGCTGAAAGAGAATTTCTCCCCCACCAACCGTGCTTTGGCAAGCCGGGCCGCTTCCTTATACGTGACTTTACTAATCAATCCCACTTTAAAGTCCTCGGGTATTTTCTCCACAGTTCGTAAATCAGGCAAGCGGTCATCACCCGTGATTTCGGGTTTTTCGGCCGAGGTTACCGTCTGAGTGAAGCCCCGAATACCGATGGTAGTGCGCAGCATCCCGTTCCGGGCCATGAGCGGCGTCATGACCACCTCTGTAGGCACGATCACCAGCCAGGTAGCAAATTCGGGCGAGAGCAGCACCGGCCGCCGGGCCAGGTCCCAGGCCTGCTGGACGTGCTGGCGGAGCTCGATGGTCCCCCGGATCTGGTCGTCGATAGCCTGAGTGATTTTTTCAAAGTTCTTACTCAGCGTCCGGCTGACCATCGACTTGACCGGGATGTTAAAACCCGCCACTTTGACCGAGGGCTCCCGGAGCCATTCGTAACTATCGACCGTAGTATGGGTACTAAGTTGCCAATCGGGGGATACCCCCACTCTTGAAAAGAACCGAATCCGCAGCGCAAATTCTGATTCCTTGTATCCCGACATCGTGACGCCCAGCGGGCTTATTTTGTAGCCCACGCTCACCCAAACTTTCAGGGGGACGTCGAATAAAAATGTAGAGTCCAGTGCCTGTACTCTAATCGGGCTCAGTTTCCAAACTTTGGCTTTTAAATTATCGCCGTCGTTGTCATCATAGCTTTTGTCTTCGTAGATCAACCCGGTCAATTGCGCATTGATTTGTTTTTCCAGCTCGCCGATCGGCATTTCGAGCGGCAGGTTGACAACCGATAGATGTTTTTCGTTTTGAAGCTCCATGTCTGAATAGCGGTAGGTTTCCTTTGGGGCTTTGGGTTGGTCGGGGTCTGATTTCCCACAGCCCAGAAGCAGCAGGCTAAGGGCGGCAGTCAGACCGCTGTATCTGATATAGTTTGTCCTCACAGAATTATTTAATTTTTACGAAGGTGGCCCCGAAGCCGAATTGCTCTTTTTGAGCATCTTCATAATACTGCACGTTCTGGTGCTTACTCAGGCGGCGGTGGAGTTCGGCCCGAAGTACGCCATTTCCCGCCCCGTGAATAAAGGTAATCTCATCACGCCCGGCGGCAATCGCTCGCTCAAACTGCCGCTCGAACGTGTCGAGTTGCAGCGTCAGCTTTTCAGCATTCGTCAGTGTTTCCGGCGCGTCGCTCAATTTTTCGAGGTGCAGATCTACTATTGAAGGCGATCCAGCGCTAACATTCGCCTGATCGCGCGACGAGGGCTCACTAGCTTTTCCGGCATTTTTACCACCACTCATCAGGCTTTCCCCTAACTCAGCGGCGCTGGGCCCATCCACCATAGGTTTGGTCGCCTTGGGTAGATCCTCAGTTGCCAAAGGAATCTTTATTGCCACAGGTGGCGTTGCGGGCACATCTTCATCGAGTTGGTACACATAAGCTTCTTTGTTCAGGACCGGTGCGGATTGCTTGCGCTTATAAAATGATTGCGCCCGGCAGCGAATGCGTTTTTGGAAAGGCTGCTTCATCTCGCCGCTGCCTTCCCGATAATAAAGCGCCGTGATATCAAAGGACGGCCATTGTTCAAAATCCTTGGTCAGCAGGTCGGTTAGTCGTTGTGAGGTGCGGGGCAACAATGTGCCCGCCCCCATACCCGCCTGCTTGCCTTCGGTATCGCGGTACGCCACGAAAGGCAGCGTCCAATCCGAATTATTGATCAGGTGCAAGACCAGCTCCCGGTCGTTGCTGGCAACGAAAGCCAGATAAATGCCTTTCTCGGCAAAGGGAGCCTTGCTGCGGCTAAAGGCCGGAAGAAAATCATTCTCCTTTTTGGTGGGTACCGGCTTTGGCGCCATCCGCTGGGCCTCCATCGGCGACACCGCCACGACTTCCGAGCGCATCACCGGAATACGGAAGCCCTCCTCGATCTCTATCTCCACCACGTTTCCTGGCAGGAAAGCATAGATGACTCCCTCTTCCTTCCCGTGTAATAGCCTTACTTTATCGCCGATATTCATGTCGTTGTGTATTTAGTTATTTGTTTAGGTGTGCAATCGCGTAGCAAACTTTACCACTGCGCAATTACTGTAATAGTGTTTTCTGGTGGGTTATAAATATTATTCCTGACTCTCGTTCCCTTAAAAAGGTCGGGATTAGACCTCAATGTTCAACATGCACATAAAGAAATAAACCCTCCTACCTAAAAATAAAAACCCCTCACTAACACCCCTCTCTTAGAAAACTCAATGGCTGGAGCGGGAATTTTTAATGAATTAAGCAGGAAAAATACGGTCTTCACTGCCTTGCTTTTGGTCTTTATTTTGGTAAAATCGACATCGAGCGAAAGGTAGTACTGGCGGTAGGGCCGGTAACCGAGTTCGATGCTTTTGTTGGTTTCGGCGGATACCATGTCCTGAATACCATATCCTGCCGACAGGCACAACCAGACCGGCCAGCGCGAATGATGCGCAAACGCACCGGGGCTGGCCGAAAACCAGTAAGTTTGGCCGTTGTAATCTTTGAGCCATTGCTCGGTTCGACTTTCCCCCAAAAGCTCGGGCCGCACGCGGGCCAGCGGTGTGAAGTAAAAGGAGTACTTCGGCTGAATCCTAATTTCGTCCCAAAGCGCGTATTGCCCTACGAACAGCGCGGGGCCGACGAGGTTGGCCGCCATGTCGCCGGGTGAGAAGCCATATTCCTTTGAAAACCCGTCGAGAATTTCAATCGGCGTCTGGAAAAAGAAACCCGAAATAGCGCCATAAAGCACCGCCTGCTTTTTGCTGATGCCCGTCGTCCGGTAAAGCTGGGCCGTATGACGACTGATTTGGTAGGCCGAGTACATGTGGCCCATTTTATCGATCTGTTCCCACTCGTGCGAGTCGTCGACTACACGGAAGTTGGTCAGCGGATCCTGGTACCACGCTTTGCTCAACCCGTAAATCGAACCTACGTACAGCGCAGTCTGAGCAGCGAACATGCCGCGCAACAATCGATAATTGGGTTTTTCGACGGTATCCTTTGGAATCTCAGATCCTTGCGCCAAAACCGGGCCCGCGAGCATCGCCGACAAACCTGAGGCAAACAGTAGTATGGCAATCCACGACCTCATCAATAGCTGCCGCTGTATTTTCTAAGTACCCACTCGGCGGTAGCCAACAGCAGCAGCAGGAAAAACAGCCACTGCAATTGAATCAATTCCGCCATCTGTTCCGAGCTGTCCAGGCGGTCCGGTGGGCTGTTGTTGGTCATGATCTGCACCAGCCCGTCGAGTGTGTTGGGTTGTACAAATCGTCCACCGGTACGTTGGGCCACCTCGCGGAGCAGCCCGAAATCGGCGGTCGTGTTTTGGGCTTCCAGGTCGGTGTCGGTCACGATGAACTGTCCATTCACCTGCTCTCGGCCGGAGCGTAGCGTAGCAGCGGCTCGGTAGCGGTACACGCCCTCGGGCAGGCCGCTGATCTCGAAACGCGGGTTTTCGGCGGTGTAGGTATAGGTGTAGTTCTGCACTTTACCCTGCTCGTTGGTAAGGTCGAGCTGTACTTCCTGACCGTATATTTTTTCGTAAATATCGTTATAAATCTCCGTCTGAAAAGCCACGCGATCACCCGCGGCAAACTCGGCGCTTACGGGGTAGACCCGGAACTTACGCTTGTCTTCCTTAACCGACAAAAGTTGAATGACTTTCTGGAATAGCTCATCGATCACATCCTGCTTTTCGGTTAGCGCAAATTCTTCCTGCCGCCATTGCCACAGTCCCTCCCCGCTTAAAACGGCCACCTTGCGATCCCCGGCAGTATTGACTGTCAGCAGCGGCTTGGTGGTCGCGACGCTGCCCACGCGCTGGTACAGCACCACTTCGCTGCCGGGCGTGAGGCGGTATTCGCCAAAAGGTACGGAGAGTGGCGGCAGTTTTTCAAGAATAGCCAATCGTTGCGGATCAAGGTTGAGGAGTTGGAAGGACGGATTCAGTTGTCCGGTCACTTTATCGGACTGTCCCGGATTGGCGGCAATTTGCACGGCCCGGTTAATTGGATTGAAAGCCCCAACGGCCGATTGATTCCCCAGAATAAAAAAGGTCGGCGTATTTTTTGCCAGCAGGCGGCGTACGATGTCGCTCCCCACTCCCCCCATGTCGGGCAACTGGTGCAGGATGATGAGGTCGTAGGTCTTGTCGAAAATCTCGTTGAGGTTAGTCGCCGTAGTCAGCAGCCGGACGTCCATCTCGTAGTTTTCGTTTTGCTCGATGATCGAGCGCAGCGCCTTGATGTCGGGATGCGGCGCTAGGCCCAGCAGCAGAATCCGCTCGCGGCCGTCGATGATGTCGATGTACACTTCCCGGCGGTTATTGCGGGTACTTAACTCGCCCGACACGCCACCGATTTCGACGGTGTAGTGCTGCACGCCTTTTTGGTTGGAGGAAGTAGTGAACGTAAACGACTGAAAATAATCGTCGCGGTTCATCACCACATTTTGCGTCGCGATTACGCGTCCCCCCTGCTTCAGCGACAGCGTGGTGCTACGCCCGGCGAAGCCGTTACCCACCACGTCGACCCGAATCGGGAAGTCGTTGCCCATATAGGCCACGCGGTTGGCGGTCACGTTGCGGACCAGCACATCACGGCGCGCGATGGTGTCGCCGATGGCAACGGTATGCACCCGGAATGGATAGTTGGCGAAGGCGGGCGAAAGGCCCTGATTCACGATACCATCCGATAACAAAATTACGTCCGTCAGATTTTGACCTTCAAAATCACTTCGTATCATGCCCAGCATAGAAGCCAGGTCGGTGGTCGTTTGGGTAAACTTGACAGAATCCAGCGTGGGCGTTGGGGCGTCGTCGCCCAGCGTTTCGATGCTTACTTCGTAGCCATTGTCAGCGAGCTTTTGGGCCAAATCCGCCAGTTGTGGCAAGGCCTTAGCACCCGTCGTCGCCGTCGATTGCGAGTTGTCGATCGCCAAGACGACCTTAGCCTTATCAGTGGTCGTCTGGATCGTGCGAACCAGCGGTCCCAGCAACAAAAAGCAAATCACCGAAACTAAGGTACCCCGCAAAATAGCCAGTGCAGCGTTGAGCTGCTTGCTCCACGATGGGTCGGGCCGGTACAGGAAAAAAGCGTAGGCCGAGCCAGCCAGCAGACAAAGCAGGATAAACCAGGGAGAAGTTTGCAGGAAAAGCTCGGAACGCATGTAGAGGGCTTAGGTTAATAGGAATCAGGTCAACATGCCACCATCGACCTGTAGCACCTGCCCGGTGATATAGCGCGACATATCCGAACCCAGGAACACGCAAGCGTCGGCGACTTCCTCGGGTTTGCCGCCCCGTTTGAGCGGAATCGACTGCTTCCACGCATCGAGGTCCCTGGCTTCGAGGGCATCGGTCATTTCGGTTTCGATAAAGCCCGGCGCCACCGCATTGGAACGGATGTTGCGCGAGCCCAGTTCCAGCGCCACGGACTTAGAAAAACCGATGATACCGGCCTTGGAAGCCGCGTAGTTGGCTTGCCCGGCGTTGCCCATAATGCCCACCACCGAAGTGATGTTGACAATCGAGCCGCGCTTGGCCCGCATCATGGGTTTGATGGCCGCTTTGGTCAGATTGAAAACCGACTTCAAGTTAACATTCATCACGGTATCCCATTGTTCTTCGCTCATGCGCATCAGCAGCGAATCGCGGGTTACGCCCGCATTGTTGACCAACACGTCGAGTTGCCCGAAGTCGGCCACGACGTCGACTACCAATTGCTCGGCGGCCTGGAAATCAGCAGCGTCCGAGCGGTAGCCTTTGGCCTTGATACCGAACGCTTCGAGTTCCGCCACCAGCGCCTGTCCTTTTTCGACGCTCGACAAAAAAGTAAACGCTACATTGGCCCCTTCTTCGGCAAATTTCATCGCGATGGCCCGGCCAATGCCCCGGGAAGCGCCCGTGATCAGGGCGGTTTTATTTTCTAAAAGTTTCATGAGTTGTTAAATATGGAATCCGCCAACTTAAATTTTGGTGCAAAGGTAATCGTTTGGGCCGTGGGGCACAAAGTTGATCGTACTTTGGGAATTCCAAACAGCTGCCGTACGTTGTATTAGTTAGTAATCCGGTGACCTTTCCAGCCTTTTTGCCTTAATATTTATTTAATCGCACAGAATTTATGCCAAGAATTATTCTCGGGATTCTAATTTTCGGCGTCTTGGCCTATACGATAGGCTATTTTAAAGCACGTTTTCAGAATTCCAAAAAGGCTGACGGCAGTGACCGTACCGCTTTGGGGGAAGGCTCGAGGATTTTGGTTCTGATGTTGGGCATCGCTTTGATCGTTTTTATTCTGTTCGTGGCCTATACCTTTGCCGCCCGAATTATCAACGGTAGCTGAAAAATCTTTCAGATTTCTGAGTTTATTATGGAAAAATACTTTTATACCATCGCCGGGGCGTACCAGGGCTATTGGAAATACCTGACCAACGAAATCCTGCACCCGCATGGGCAAAACTACTTTTATTGGCTAATTGGCGCCTCATTGTTAATTTGGCTGTTGGAAATTGCGTTTCCGTGGCGCAAAAACCAGCCGCTGATCCGGCAGGATTTCTGGATAGATGCCTTTTATTTGCTTTTTAATTACTTTCTGTTCTCGCTGATCGTCTACAATGCATTGTCGATGGTTGGCGTGGAGCTTTTTAGTGATTTTCTGGGATTGTTTGGCATTACCAACATCGTGGCGATCGAGGTCAACACCTTACCTACTTGGGCGCAGCTGCTGATAATCTTCGTTCTTTGCGACTTCATGCAATGGAATATTCACCGCATGCTACACCACGTGCCCTGGCTGTGGGAATTTCATAAGGTACACCACAGCGTCAACGAAATGGGCTTCGCTGCCCTGTTGAGGTTCCACTTTATGGAGAACATCATCTACCGTACGCTGCAATACATTCCGCTGGCGATGGTCGGCTTTGGGATCGAAAATTTTTTCATCGTGCATATTTTTACGCTCGTGACCGGACAACTCGGCCACGCCAATCTTCATATTCGATTGGGCAAACTAAAGTACCTTTTCAACGGACCACAAATGCATTTGTGGCACCATGCCAAAGAAATGCCCGCCTCCCACCCGACCGGCTTCAACTACGGAATCACGCTCAGCATCTGGGATTATATTTTCAAAACCGACTATTGGCCCGAAGACAACGAGTACCTGCCCATCGGGTTGCCCGACGAAGAGGCCTTCCCCAAAGATTTTGTGGGGCAAATGGTGCGGCCGTTTCAGAACATCAAGGCAAATTACAAGCTCAAGAAGAAAGAAAGGGTGTAGAGAGAAAAATGCGCTACCATTTCATTGAGAATGCGGACGAATTTTTGTAGGAAACCTTACCGAACTTTCTCCTCCACGGTCGTTTTCAATTCAAGGATAAAGCCAATTTCGTCAGCTTTCCTTTTTGCCCGTTTGTAGCTCTCGAACTCTCCGGCAATCACTTCGTAAAATCCGTCGGCAGAATTTGGCTCAACCAATTTGGCAGGGTAATTGCCCTGCCCCAGCTCGCGGAT
>JBBSSJ010000072.1:0-17058 GCA_038242095.1 Cytophagales bacterium | reverse complement strand
CTACATTGTGGGCCAGACCCATAAAGTCCTCGCGCGTCATCATGTGCCGCAACTTTTCCACTTTCCCGCTACCCGGAAAGGTGTAGTATCGCTCCACCGTTTTGAGGTGATCCAGCAGCACTTCGACACGGGAGAGGTGCTGTTTAGCGAGCTTGGAGTCGGGCTTGCAACGCGACAGCAGGGAGCATTCGTTTTTTAACTCATTCCAATGGTCGAGCCGTAGCTGACCAATACTGAAATAGGAGGAGGATTGCTGTTTCTTGGGTTTCATAATTCGGGTGATGTTGGGGTTTGGGGAAACATTTCTCGGCTGGGTTAAGCGGGGTGCCCTGCGTAACCTATAACCATTAACCCAAAAAAGCAGTGTCAGCCGCCGGAAGTGCCTCGTCACCCTTATATGCGATGCCGCTGATGGGCATTTCAAGTTCGCTTTCTTTTTGTTTGAGTTCGGAAAGCGCACTGAGCTTTTGGGGCTTGATGAGCGGCCCGAGTTGGTCCAGATAGGGGTGTTTTTCTCCCTTTTGGTAAATAGTGAAATCGCCGATATGGTCGCGGAAGCTTTTCAGCGGCTGTCCAAGGCGGAGTACGCCCAATTCCCGACTGCGCTTTACGCGCTCGATGTTGAGTTCGAGGGGGAATATTTCTTCGGTACTACCCGCTTGATAAATCACGCGCCCGTCGGGACCGCAGACGATGGAACGGCCATTGCCGCCCGTTTCTAGGCCGTTTACGTCAAATAAATAGCATTGGTTGACCGTCGCCATAGCCCGGGCGATGGCCAGTTCGGCGTCGCGGTCGATGGTGCCCGTCATCGTGGGGTGCAGAATAACTTCGGCGCCCATAACGGTGAGGGTACGGATCGTCTCGGGAAACCACATATCGTAGCAAATCGACACGCCAAAGCGGCCGACCTCCGGTACATCGAAGACGCAAAACTCGCTGCCGGGCGTCACGCCGACCTCGAAGGGGTAGAAGGGAAACATCTTGCTGTAGCGCTTTACCACCTCTCCCTCGGGGTTGATGACCGAGGCCGTATTGTAAACGTGACCGCCTCTTTTTTCGAAGATCGAGCCGGGCAGTAACCACACCTGATGCTTCCGGGCCATCGCCTGCATCTCTGCTTCAAACGTACCCGGCACTTCCTGCGCATTGTGTAGGAGCGGACCGTAAGCACACAATTCACTGAATACGATCATCTCTACCCAGGGGTAAAGATTCATCGCAATGTCCAGTTTCAATTTCATCATTTCCACGTTAGGGTACGTGGCCGACACGCGCATCTGGATACCGGCAATAGCAAATGGTTTCATTTTTTTAAGGGGCAAAGTGGCAAAGGCACAAAGTGAAAAAATATCTTTCGGAAGCACTCTCAATTATTCACTGACTGTAATATTACTTCCTCCATAATATCCAATCCCTTTGCAAACTGCTCATCGGTGATGACCAGCGGGGAGAGGACTCTGATTATGTTTTTATTGGTGCCGGCACTGATGAGAATAAGGCCGCGCTCGGCGCAGCCTTTTACTATTTCGGTGCAGAGGTCGCCGTCGGGCTGGGTAGGATCGCCGTTTTTGACGAACTCGATGGCATTCATGGCGCCGAAACCACGGACGTCGCCGATGGCGGGAACGTCTTTTTGAAGTTTCTCGAAACGCTCCATAAACATGTTGCCGATTTCTTTGGCGCGTGCATTCAAATTGATTTCCTTCATATACTTGATGGTCGCCAACGACGCCGCGCAGCATATGGGGCTGCCGATGTAAGTACCGCCGATGGTACCCGGCCCCGCCGCATCCATGACTTCCGCCCGACCCACGACCGCCGCAATCGGTAGGCCCGAGCCCATCGACTTAGCGTAGGTGCTCAGGTCAGGCTGCACGCCGTATTCCTGCCAACTCGCCCAATTGCCCGTGCGGGCAAATCCACTTTGAACCTCGTCCAGAATGAGCATGATCCCGTACTGGTCGCAATAGGCGCGGAGGCCTTCGAGGTAGCGTTGCGGCACGGCGTAGAAGCCGCCCTCCCCCTGAATGGGTTCCAAAATGATCGCTGCCAAACTGTCTGGAACGATCATGTTATGACCGCTGTCGTCGAGGCGGCGCAATTCCTGGTCGATGAAATCGTCGAGGCTCAGACCGTTGCCGTAGCGGTAATAATTGGGGAAAGGCAGACGGTAAACCTCCGGCGCGAAGGGACCGCAGTCGATTTTGTAATTGATTTTGCTGGTCAGCGTCATCGCCCTCATCGTGCGGCCGTGGTAGGCGTCGGTAAAGCACAGCACCGCTTGCCGCTTGGTGGCCATGCGGGCGATTTTTACGGCATTTTCTACCGCCTCAGCCCCCGTGCTAATAAGCATGGCTTTCGTTTTTTTGCCATGCGGCAGGATTTCGCAAAGCTGTTCGCAGAGCTCTACGTACGGCTCGTACGTGACGACGTTGAAACTCGTGTGCAGGTATTTTCCTGCTTGCTCGCGAATGGCCGCCACCACGGGTTCGGGGCAATGCCCGGCGTTGACGACGCCAATCCCGCCCGCGAAGTCGATGAGTTCTTCGCCGTCTTCATCGGTGATGATCGCTCCTTTGGCGTCGCGGGCGGTGGCTGTATTAAATACGCCCACGCCGTTAGCAACGGCGTTTTTTCTTCTCTCGAAGAGTTCTTGGGATTTAGTCAGTTCGGCGGTCATTTAGGTATTAGGTTGTTAGGTTTTAGGTTTTTAGTCAATTGCTTTTGCTTCCAGGCAAAGGAGTTTTCGCAATTCCCGGACAGAATTTCAATCGACTTTTTTTTTAAATAAGTAGCGTTTCAAAGGACCTCGGGAAGCTTATTGTTTGAGGTCAAAATAATTCTCAAAGTTTTACTCGAAATAAAACGATTGAGAATAATGGGAGGAGCTAAGAGCAGCTACCTCGGCCGAGGAACTTTTGGTTGGAGAGCAGAGCGGTTGTAGGGAATATGGCTATTATATAGGACGCTTTGTGCATAAAAATCTCTGTAAATCTTGACTGCTTTTCTCAAATATAGTGAAAATTCGCGACAAAAGAAAATTTGGTTTGAACTAAGCTTTCCACAAAACGTTCTGTTTTTGCGCCTTTTTTGATCTTTTCTAAAATATTTTATGCTGAATCTCGATTTTAATTCTATTTCCGAATCCACCCCCGGCCCAAAATGGCAAAAATTGTTTAACCTCCACTGGCCTGCCTACCGAGCCTGGTTTGAGTCGAAAGGCGCGGCTCGTCATCCCGACCTGGCTACCTCGGTAACCGAACTGGAACGCTACATGCCCGAACTAATGCCTACCTACCGTCGCTTGTGCGAACTGGCGGGTAATGATCCTGTCGCAGCGCGCTTTCTGACGGGCTGGCAACCGCCTGCCTACATTTCGGGTTGCTCGCAGGTGGTGACGCAAAATCCGCCGCAACTCGTCCGCAATTACGATTATCACCCCAACCTCAGCGAAGGCACGATCCTTCGCAGTGCCTGGAATGGCAAGCAGGTTATGGCAACGGGTGACTGCCTGGCGGGCGTGGTGGATGGGATCAATGAAGACGGATTGGTGGCTTCGCTTACTTTCGGGGGACGCAAAGTGGTGGGAAAAGGCTTCGGTATTCCGTTCATCCTGCGCTATGTGCTGGAATTTTGTAGCAATGTCGAGGAGGCCGTCGACGCGCTGGTGCGCATTCCCTCGCACATGGCTTACAATATTATGGTGCTGGACCGGAGCGGCGACCACAAAATGCTGCGAATTTCCCCCGACCATGCGGCAGTTGTGACCGATGCTCTCGTTTCCACCAACCATCAGGGCGAAGTCGATTGGCCCGAACACGCCAGCTTTTCCAAGACCGTTGAACGGGAAAGATTTTTGCTGGAGCTACTGAAAATCACCAAGCCCGACGCGGAAACCACCGTGCAGACTTTCCTGCACTCGCCGCTCTACGCCCGCCGCTTCAACGAGGGCTTCGGCACGATCTATACTGCTGTCTACCGCCCTACCGAAGGCGCGATGGAACTCCGCTGGCCGGGACAAACCCTGCGGCAAACCTTCGATAATTTCCAGGAAGGAATTACCTCCGTCCATTATTCCGAGAAAGCACCAGCGATGCCCGTCGGTACGCCCGCCGAAGGGAAGACGCAGGAAATACCCGCTTACGCCCCGACTGCGACCGACGAATTCTGGACGCAGTATGGCCAAGCCTGGGCTACCGGCGATCCGGCTATCATGGCTAAAAATGTGGCGCAAGCTGTCCTCAACGCCTCGGGCAAAACCGACGATCAGGAACTTACCCGCCTGCTGGAACTCTTCACCTCCGAAACCAAAAAGCGCGGACAAATTCCTTGGGAGATGCTGGCGGATTTATGGGAAGAATAAGGAGGAGGGGGGAAAGGATAAAGGGAGGAAAGGTAAATGCCCTCGTAATACAAAGTTGGTTTTGATGCTTTGTATTACGATGTTTGAGAGATTATGTGTTCAAGAGCCAAATTAGTTTTGGTGAAATTTCGCATGACCCTCATTTTTAACTCTCCACTTTCAACTCTTGAAGAAACTCGCACTACATTGGCAAATCCTGATCGGCATGGCGGCCGGTATTCTGGCTGGCTATATTTTTTCGCGCTTCGATTGGGGTAGTGATTTCGTGGTGGACTGGATTAAGCCCTGGGGTACCATTTTCATCAATCTGCTGAAACTCATCGCCATTCCGCTGATCGTGGCCTCGCTCATCAAGGGCGTGTCCGATCTGGACGACATCCGGCAACTTTCGCGGCTGGGCACCCGGACCCTGGGGCTTTACATCATAAGTACCTTGATTGCCGTGTCACTCGGCTTGCTGATCGTCAACGTAGTGCAGCCGGGAAGCTTCATCGAAGCAGCCACGCGCATTGACCTCATGGCGAGTTTTGGCGTGAGTGCCGAAGAGAATGTAGGAAAAGCCGTTGCGAACCAAAATAAGGGGCCTCTAAGCGCATTGGTTGACGTGGTACCTGACAATATTATCGGCGCTGCCGCCAACAACGGCAATATGCTGCAAGTCATTTTCTTCGTCGTTTTCTTTGGCATCGGCCTTATCCTCATTCCTGCCGACAAATCGGAAACTGTCAAGAGGTTTTTCGACGGGGTAAACGAGGTGGTACTAAAAATGATCGACCTCATCATGCTGGCCGCCCCCTACGGCGTGTTCGCGCTGCTGGCGGCGCTGGTAGTGGAATCGCCTTCGCCCGACGTGTTCAAAGCACTCGGAGCCTACGCGCTTACGGTCCTATTTGGATTAGCGATTCTGATTTTTGCTTTTTACCCTACTTTGGTGAAAATCTTTGCCGGAATCAAGTACGGCGATTTCTTCCGGGGCATGGCCCCGGCGCAACTACTAGCCTTCTCGACCAGTTCCAGTGCCGCCACGCTGCCCATTACGATGGAGCGCGTCGAGGAACACATTGGGGTGGACAAGGAAGTCGTCTCATTCGTGCTGCCTGTGGGTGCAACCATCAACATGGATGGTACCAGTCTTTACCAGGCCGTGGCGGCGGTGTTCATCGCCCAGGCTTTTGGTGATGACCTTACTATTGGGCAGCAGCTCACCATCGTCCTGACAGCCACCTTGGCGTCCATCGGCTCGGCGGCCGTGCCGGGAGCGGGCATTCTGATGCTGGTCATCGTGCTGGAATCTATCGGCGTCAACCCGGCGGGCATCGCTCTTATCTTCGCTGTGGACCGCCCACTCGACATGTGCCGCACCGTAGTAAACGTCACCAGCGACGCCACGGTGGCGATTTTAGTCGGGAAAAGCTTAGGGAAACTGACCGGGCCGAAGGTGAAAGATTGGGACGATCACTTGGCGGAGAATGATGTTCAGAAATGACTATTTGCTGAGGTAATCAAATCAGATGTTTTTTACTTATTCCAAAGTTAGCCAACTTGTTACCAGCGTGGAATATTCTCCAAAGGTTAATTCATCTGGCACCCAGTCGTTTTCTGCGCAAAGCAAAGGTAGGTTCTCTGTAAAGGTTAAATATTCGCCATGAATAATACTGGCACTGGGGACGTTTTCGGGAGTTTTGCTAGTCAGCCAGTTTCTAATTATCTTAATGGCTCCCTCAACTGAGTTTTCGTGATCCCTTATGTCTTGCCCGGATAGATCAGAAATAAATTGCTTGAACCTAAATTTCTCGCTTTCAAGAATCAAATACTGGTTCGCTTTCTGCCTTTTAGTACCATATTCGATGGCTCCGATACAAATTCCCAACTCTAATGGCATATTGAATCTTGGCAGACTCGCCGTTCGATCCAAAGTAACTCTGGACAAATCGTGAATCGAATATTTGCTTTCACGAATAAGCTGCACGATGCCTTGGATTCTTATGCTTGAAGAGTCTTCGTATTCTTTGGCGCATCGAAGTATGAAACCGCATCTGTGAACCGCGAATAATATGGCATTGAAAAGGTCTTCATATTCACCGTCAAACGGGCAGTTGATAAATACGTTTCTATCATAATCGATGTGTTGCTTCATCAGGCGCGCTTTCGGCTGTTCTTTATCTTGATTACAGCACTCTCCGCCTTTCTGGCTGTTTCTTTCTTTACGTTTGGATTAGGCTTAATCGTAATTGCCTCTCTACGAATGCCTTTGAACGGTTTTCCATCTGATTTGACGTCAATGAATCTTCCGGTCTCAGTATCACGCTTTACGTAGTGGCCCGTCGACGGGTTATATACTTGCGTCCTATTTTTTACCGAGCCCTTTCTCGAATTACTCCCACTGTTAGTTGCCATATTTGTTCTTGTTAAGGCCAACTCCGAGTCTAGTTGGTGTAGACTGGATGTAAGCAATACTAAATTGCTTCAAAAATACCAAATTTCAATAAAAAGGCTGCGCTTTTTTATTCTGTTAAGTCATACTTTGACATTGGTATGATTGCGCACTCAAAAAATGGCCTCGCTCAACCTGACTAAGGTATATACTTCATCAGAAAATAAAAAAAATCACGATTCATTCCGCCAACGCAGTGAATATAGTGTTTTTCACTAAGTTTACCCCGGATTTACCAAAGGTTCTACTAAAACAACTGCATGAAGAAAAACATTACTCTACTCAATTTTGGTCTTGTGACGGTAGCGGCTATTGCTACAGTCCTCAACCATTACGACTTAATCGCCATTCCGGAGGCGGTATTGCTTACACTCCGCTGGTTGGCGATGGCCGGATTGCTGGCCTACGCTTTCGTTAAGCGCAACCTGACGACCTCCATCTTGGTTGCCATGGTGATCGGTGTGGAAATTGGATATGATTTTCCGGAAACAGCCATCAAACTGCATTTCCTGCGGGAGATTTTCCTGAAAATGATCAAAACGATCATTGCGCCGTTGCTCTTTGCCACGCTCGTGGCGGGCATTGCCGGCCATTCCGACCTGAAACAGGTGGGACGCATGGGCTGGAAATCGCTGGTGTACTTTGAAGTCGTGACGACCGTAGCGTTATTCATCGGTTTGTTTTTTGCCAACTGGTTCGAGCCCGGCGCGGGGATCATTGCCCCGGCGGACTTTGTAGGTAATCTACCGAAGGTTGAGCCGCAAACCTGGCAGGAAATTATCGTTCACGTTTTTCCTGAGAACCTGGCGAAGTCGATCTACAACGGCGAGGTATTGCAGGTAGTGGTATTCGCCGTCATTTTTGGGATAAGCCTGGCCCTGTTGCCCGCCGCGCAAAAAAAGAAATTCGTTACGGGCGTGGAACTACTGGCTGAGGTGATGTTCAAATTCACCAATATCGTGATGCTGTTTGCGCCCATCGGCGTTGGTGCAGCCATTGCCGAAACTGTCGGTCACATGGGCATCGACGTGCTGAGCAATTTGGCGATGTTGCTGGTCACGCTGTATTGCGCCTTGATTGCCTTTATTCTGCTGGTATTGGTGCCGGTGGCTTTAATCGTAAAGGTGCCGATTATTAAATTTGCCAAGCAAATCGCCGAACCCGTGTCAATTGCCTTCGCCACGACCAGTTCGGAAGCGGCGCTGCCCAAGGCAATGGAGAAAATGGAAGCTTTCGGGGTGCCGCGCCAGATTGTTTCGTTCGTCATCCCGACCGGGTACAGCTTCAACCTCGACGGCTCAACGCTTTACCTGTCGCTGGCGACTATTTTTGTTGCCCAGGCGGCGGGCGTTCACTTCCCCATCGGGCAGCAAATCGCGATGGTGTTCATGCTCATGCTCACCAGTAAAGGTGTCGCAGGAATTCCCCGCGCTACACTTGTAATATTGCTTGGTTCGGTAGCCAATTTTGGCTTACCCGAATGGCCCGTACTGCTCATTATGGGCATTGACGAGCTGATGGACATGGCCCGAACTTCCGTCAACGTGATCGGCAACTGCCTGTCCACCACGGTAATCGCCCGCTGGGAAGGCCAGCTGGATGATGCCAAAATGCACGCCTCCCACCAATTTCAGGATGAGCCTATCGTGCAGGAGATTTTAGAACATTAAACATTCCAGCGCTTTCCAAGCTTGATCCTTTCGAGAATAATCGATTTTTCTGCAATGGAGCCCATCATCGAAATCAACAACCTCACTAAGTACTACGGCCAGAATCTGGTACTTAAGGGAATCAATCTGCGCGTCGAATCCGATAGTGTATCAGAGATAGGCGAATTATCACGCGGCCATATTATTGGGTACATCGGTCCCAATGGCGCGGGGAAGTCCACGACGATTAAGATACTGACGGGTTTGCTGACCGACTACGGCGGCGAGGTGAAAGTGAAGGGCATGGAAGTGCGGGAACAGCCCCTGGAAGTCAAGCGCCTGATCGGCTATGTCCCCGAAAACGCGGTCATGTACGATACGCTGAGCCCGATGGAGTATTTTCGTTTCCTGGGTAGTTTGTACAAAAAAAACTCTCGAGAAATTGAGACCAAAGGCACTGAGTTGCTGCGTGTCTTTGGGCTGTACGACAACCGTCAACAACGCATGTCCTCTTTCTCCAAAGGGATGAAGCAGAAAGTGTTACTCATCTCGGGAATGATTCATAATCCCGATATCATTTTCTTCGACGAACCACTTTCCGGTCTGGATGCCAATGCGGTGATTTTGCTGAAAGAAATTTTGCAACGGCTTAGTCAGGCGGGTAAAACGCTTTTTTACAGCTCGCATATCATGGAAGTGGTCGAGAAGATTTGCGACCGTATCGTTTTGTTGAAGGAGGGGGCCGTGATAGCGGATGGTACGTTCGCGGAGCTACAGAAACTGCAACATTCCGGTTCGTTAGAGCAGCTTTTCAACCAGCTTACTGGCAACGACGCGCATTTGGCGCTGGCGGATGAATTTGTGCAAATAGTGAACGGATAGTCGTATGAACAAAGCTATCCTTGGTTTTCTGGATCTCTTTGGGGCGTTGTTTGAGCGTTTCGGAGTGGATTACGTTCAGCTTCGGGCCATCGTGGACGTGAAGCTCACGATGGACAATCGCCGCACGCGCACTACGCTGGGGGGTAAGGAGCAGAAGGAAAGCAGTTGGGGTTTCCAGCGTCAGCTTTTGATTATTTTGGTCCTGTCGAGCGGATTGTCCGCACTGATCATTTTCTTCGACGCGCCGCTGGCCGTTTACGCAGCCATTGCTTCTTACTTGCTCGTCATCATCGTGATGATTCTCGTCACGGATTTTTCCCAGGTCATCCTTGACGCTTCAGACGGGGCCATCGTCCTGACGCGCCCCGTCGGCGACCGTACGTTCTTTACGGCGCGCTTTGTCCACGCGGCGGTGTACTTGCTGCAATTGACACTGGCGGGTATGCTTCCGAGTCTGATCGTGACGGCCTTCACCCACGTGTTGTTGGCGGCGATCGTCCTGCTAATCGCCAGCCTGCTCACCGCGGCGCTTGGCGTGCTGTTTACCACGGTGTTGTATTTGCTCATCATTCGTTTTGCCTCGGCCGACAAAATGCAGAGTATCGTCAACTCGATTCAGATCGTGGTGGTCTTCACCATTATGGGTGGCTACCAGATCGTACTTCGTATGGTCGATCTGCAAGAACTGGCCGCCTCCGCCGAAGTAATTCCCTTCGCCTGGTGGCACTTTTTCCTGCCGCCGCTCTGGGTCGGATATGTGATGGAGGCGGTGATTAAGGGCGCATTTTCTTACGTGGCCCTAACGTCGGCGATTTTGCTTTTGGCCGGACCACTAGCGGCCGTTTGGGCAATCAGTTCGGGACTGGTAAAAAACTTCGGTGCCCAACTAAACAGCATGGATAGCGCACCCCAAAAGGTGTCCGCCCCAAAAGTGAAGAAATTGAAACGGGATTTGGCCGAGCTTTTGTCCCCGATTTTTACGCGTACCGCCACCGAGCGGGGCATCTTTGAGATGGTTTGGAAAATTATCGCACGCGACCGCAAGTTCAAATTGCGGGTATACCCGAGCCTGGCCTACTTCGCGATCATCGGTCCTATTACTGTTTTCAACGGTTCCGGCTCCGTAACCAGTTTTGAGCAATTCATAGCGATGACCAGGGACAACGATTTTACCAAATTCCTGATGATTTACTTTACGGCGCTTATCATGGCTTCAGTAAGTCAAAATGTCGTTTTCTCCGATCAATACAAAGCTTCCTGGGTGTACCGCATCGCGCCGCTCGCCGCACCGGGCGAAGTGCTAAGTGGGAAAATGTGGGCGCTTTATGCCAAATTCATGCTACCGGTCTATCTCTTTCTGGCACTCGTCATCAGCTATGTCTGGGGAGTAGGCGGTTTGGTCGATTTGGCCTTCGGGGCGCTGGTAGGGTTAGTGTTTCAGGAAGTAGAAATGCTGGCAACCCAAAATGCGCTGCCATTCAGCCGGGAATTTACCAAAAACAGCGGCGGGCAGTTTTTGGTTATGCTGGTACTAATGATTTTTATCGGCATCGTCGGCTGGATGCACTGGGCGCTCAGCAAAACGCCCTACCTGGTCGCGATTTTAATCCCATTTTTGGCAGGTCTCGTGTGGTTTCTTAACAAGGAAGTCAGGAAATTAGGCTGGGATAAAATAAAAGGCTGAATTTTAAATGGCGCGATCGAGATGCACGTAACCGCCATCGACGTGGATTAGCTGCCCGGTTGTGTGACTCGACCGGGGAGAAAGTAAAAACGCAACCGTATTCGCAATCTCCTCCGCCGTCGTCATGCGGTTTCCCAACGGAATTTTTGCCGTAATCTCCGCCAGTCTTGCTTCGGAATCCGGCAGCGTTTCAATCCAATCGGCGTACATCGGCGTGAAACATTCGGCGACAATCACGGCGTTAACCCGGATGTTATACGGCAACAGCTCTACGGCCCATTCGCGGGTGAGGGCGTTGCGTCCTCCGTTGGCCGCCGCGTAGGCCGAGGTGCCGCCCTGTCCGGTCTCGGCCGTTTTGGAGCCGATGTTAACGATGGCTCCGTTTGATTCTTGCAGATAAGGCAAAGCATGGTGCGCCATCACATAATAATGCACCAAATTTTTGTGCAAAGAAGCCACAAAAGCCTTATAGCTCCCGTGTTCTAAGCTCACGCCGTCATTGACCCCCGCATTGTTGACCAAACCATCGATCCGGCTAAATTTGGCGACGATACCAGTTACGGCGTTGGCGCATTGTTCGGGGTCGGATAGTTCAGCAACGACCGCGTAGGCTTTACCTCCTTCGGCCTCAATTTGTCGGACCGCCTTTTGGTTATCAGCCTCATTTCTTCCCACAATGACTGGAATAGCCCCTTCGGCGGCCAATACCCGGCAGATTCCTTCCCCAATTCCCTTAGCTCCACCGGTAACAATGATGACTTTATCCTGAAGACCGAGATTCATAACTGATTATATTTAATATTGGAACCGTATTTGTCTGAATTCCAAAAAGTCGTGACGGTACGTGATATACTAAGCCTATGCAGCGCTATACCTCGTGAAGGAACCAACGGTTTTAGGAATCAGCTTGCGAAAAACTTCCGATAAATGGGCTTCCGATACGCAAACTGCGCCCACATGACCGGGTACATCAGGTAATCGAAAAGTAAAAAGGGAGTACGGTATTCGATTTCATCGGCGATGATGGTGCCCCCCGTCGCATCACGCAACAGACGATGCTTGTGCCGCCAAAATGCCAGGAAAAAGGGTAACTTGGTACCCCGGTCGATGAAATAAATCTCGTTGGGTGTTTCCTGCTGATACTCGATTTCGCTGGTCCACTTCTGCTTGAAAAAAATAAAATTCAATTCCAGCGAAACGATATCGCCCGGCATGCTGCCGTCAAAGCGGCTGAGTTTGACGGGTGGAAACGGCGGACTGAGCGCCTTGAAGAGTTTTTCGTCGAAGCCTTGCCAAACGGTATTTAGCGAAGCGGCTACGGGCGTACGGAGGTGTATTTTCATCTTATTCCAACCCAATACAGCTAAGATAGGTTTTCTTTTTGCCTAAAGAAGAACAAGGGTATCTTTGCAAAAATGCGATTCGATTAAAAACAAAACAGCAAACCAAACCACTGATCCTATGCTTTTAAAATATTTTCTTGCGTTACTGATTCTTATTTCTGGTATCACCAGCGGTGTACAGGCGCAAAAAAAGTCGCCAAGAAATGACTCCGACTTTAAGGTAATTGGGTATTACACCCCCCACACCACGGAGCCTGAAAGCCTGCCGCTCCAGTACCTGACCCACATCAATTACTCGTTTGCCATTCCTGCTCCCTCGGGCGATACGCTTATCCCGCTGAAAGACGATGACCGCCTGAAGCGCCTCGTACGCTTCGCCCATGCGAACCCGAAAGGACCAAAGGCTGAGGTCTTTATTTCAATCGGGGGCTGGGGCATCGGCGATGGCGGCGGTGAAGATGGCCGCTTCCACCGCATGGCCGAGCGGGGCGATGGACGGCATACCTTTGTGAAGAATACCATGGCTTTTGTAAAAAAATACGAATTGGATGGCGTCGACCTCGATTGGGAATATCCCGACGAAGACAGCCCCTCTGCCGACGACTACGTGCTCTTGGTGCGTGAATTGACCGATTCACTTCACGCCGTGGGTAAAAAGCTGACGGCCGCCGTGGTGGCGCGGGGCGCAAAAGGCTACGGCGTCAAAAAAGAAGCGCTGGACGCGATGGATTGGGTCAACCTGATGGCCTACGATGGAGATTACGGCGGGGACATCGTAAAAGCGCATTCGCCTTACGCCTTTGCGCTCGAAAGTCTCGATTATTGGCTAAACGAGCGCCAGCTGGCTCCCAAAAAAGCAATTTTGGGACTGCCTTTCTATGCCAAAAGGGGCTTTGGGGAATTTGGTATGACCTATAAAAAACTTGTAGCCGACGGAGCTAGCCCCTACGACGATTACTGGAAGGGGGATTTCTACAACGGCATCAATACCATCGAAGCTAAAGTCCGGCTTGCCAAGCAGCGTGGCTGCGGCGGCGTCATGATTTGGGAAATCGCGCTGGATACGGCGGATGAAACCTCACTTTTGCGGGCGATTGATCGCGCAAAGCGGTAGGAGTCTTATCAGAAAGCAACCCAAATACCTTGGTTTTGAAAAACATCCGCTTGCCCCTTGTTACCCTTCTGCTATTCTTTGGTACCTCCCAATATCTCTATGCCCAAAATGATAAGGAGGTGTTACAAATAGCTCATGATTTTTTCGATGCTTTGGAAAAGGGCGACACTACGGCTTACCGCAGGCTGTTCCAGACCGGCGCCATGATTTACTCGGTGCGCGAGAAGGGAGGGCAAACGATTACAAACAGCCGTTCTCCTTTCAATGATAAATTCCAACCGGGTACCGTGATAAAGGAACGTATGAAAGACACGGGCGTGGAGGTGCAGGTGCACGGAAATATGGCTCAAGTGTGGGCACCCTATAATCTTTGGATCAATGACGCCTTCTCGCATTGCGGCGTCGATGTATTCACACTCATCAAAACTAATTCAGGTTGGCGGATCGCGGCTTTGTCGTACACGATTGAAAAGGAAGGTTGCGGTTCGCCTTGATTCCCCTTTGCCTCTACATCTTTGGGACCCGCGCCTTCGTCGCCTCCAAATCTTTCTGCTTGGCTTCGAGGTCGATGGCCGATCCTGCCAGGTCCTTTTTATTGGTTTCCTGATCCTGCATCAGTTCGCTCAATTTCTTTTGGGTGCGTTCGATTTCCTTGGTAATCTTCTCATTTTCGCGTTCCAGCGCCTTGTGATTCTTTTCGGCTTCTCCGTAGTAGCCTTCTGCCAGCCGGACCTCGTCGCGGGCGGTAGCATAAGTCACAAAATCGTTTAGAAACGCCTCGGTGGCTTTGTAGGTACTGTCTGTAAAATTAGACACGAAGCGGTCGCCTACTTTCATGGCCATAAATACGTGGCTCAGATTGCGAGCCGAGGAAACCTGACTGACAATCTCCACCGGTTCGCTGGAAATAGCTGAAATGTCAGCGTGATCCATGGTAAAAACGCCCCGGCGGCTGTCAGTTTTTCCAAATGTTTTAAGGTAATCCTCCCAAAAGCCTGCCAAATGTTTTTCAGGAATATTAGAATTAAGATTGAAGCCGAAATAATCTTTATCGTTAATTTTTTCTTTGCCGGGAAATACGTTTTGAGCAAAAAGGGGCAAGCTAAGCATTAAGCCCAGGAGACACAGGGTAAAGATTTTTCTCATGATAAGTTTTTAGGAAGGAGTGCTTAAATCGTTTGAATATAAGGTTTTCGAGCCACAACGACAACTTTTTGATTGTTTGCTAGCGATGCTGCAAACAGGTATACGTCGCCGCCTTCTTTGATACGCCACTTTTTGCGTAAGTCATCAATTTTTCCCGGAAAGTTGCGCAAGGTCAAATTGGCCTTCCCGTCCGGGACGTACGCCGCAAGCTGTTTGGCGTCCGGCTTGCACACGGCCACAACCTCGAAACTTCGCCCCGGAAAATCAGCTATTAAATTCTCAGCAGTATAGAGATGGGTATTGGACGAAAGCTTGGCAAGTGCAAAGCGTTCCGCCAGCGACTTGAACGCCCCGGCCTTCAAAATAGCCGCGTGGGGTTCGTAAATGAAGGCCTGTGGCTCCTTAAAGTTTCCAACCACATTAGCCTCCTCTTGTCGGGTAAAATCGAAACGGTGTTCGACGCTACCGTTGTTGTTTAGAATCCGCACTTTTAAGGGAATAGAAGTCTCCTCAGTGGCATTTTGATTCAGCGAGTATAGTACCTCTTTACATTCCCGGCCCAAGCCAATGATGTGAACCTCCCGCACAGAGCCCAACTGGCTAATGGCTAAGTCGATGTCGAGCAGCGGTGCGGTTTTGACCAAGATATTGGGAGCCGAACGGAACAGGGTAGTTAGTACTTTGGTCAAATCCGGGGTGCAGTCGGCCAGCTGGGCTACTTTACGTTGACGATCGTCGCGGCGCGCCGGATCGGCGTAAATCCAGTCGGCTCGCTCGTGCTTTTGCGACAATGCGGCAATGGCATCTTCTGCGCGGACTTTGATTTTACCCGCTATACCCAATTCCTGAAAATTAAAAGCAGCCGTCCCGGCAACCTCAGGCTGTTGCTCGAAATACAAAGTTTGCGCAAACGCTTGGCTCATGTAGTAGCAATCTACGCCCATGCCGCCCGTGACGTCCATCAACTTCTCACCCGAAACCAGACTAGCCTTAAACCTCGCCGTAGCCTGAGATGAACCCTGCTCCACCGAAAGGGGAGGAGGAAAGAGTAGGCGCCCGTCAGCGTACCAGTCGGGCAATTTATCCTTGGCTTTTTGCCGGGCCGCGATTTGCGACGCCATTTTTTTTAAGTCAATACCTTGATAGCGTTCGCCTTGTAAAATCAAGTCGGCAACATGGTCGTGCAGGTGCGCCTGAATAAATTCCCGCTCACGGGCGGTTAGCCTAGGAAATTTGTCTTTCATCAGGTAAAAATACGGTATTGCGCGCTTTGACTCAGGAATTCGCTCTGACTTCCCCATGAAACAACCTGAAAATACCAATGCCCACCGCTACTGGCGAGAGAATCTTAAGTATCTGGCTATTCTGCTGGCGATTTGGTTTCTGGCATCTTACGGCGCGGGCATTCTGTTTGCCGATGCCCTCAATAACTTCCGCCTTGGCGGCTTCAAATTAGGCTTCTGGTTCGCCCAACAAGGATCCATCTATGTTTTCGTCATCCTTATCTTCGTCTATATCTATTTAATGAATAGGTTGGATAAGAAGTATGGGTATGATGAATAGGGAGGAAAGGATCTTCTGTGCATAAGTCTCATAATTCATATCAGCGCGGGCTGCCCCGTCATATCTCATAATTACTTTACGTGGACGTAAAAACCTGGACTTATATTATCGTTGGTATCACCTTCGCCTTGTACATCGGCATAGCCATTTGGTCGCGGGCGGGTAGTACTAAAGAATTTTATGTAGCCGGCGGTGGCGTGTCACCGCTGGCCAATGGCCTGGCCACAGCGGCTGACTGGATGTCGGCGGCATCGTTTATTTCGATGGCGGGACTGATCTCGTTCATGGGCTACGATGGCACAGTGTACCTGATGGGCTGGACGGGCGGCTACGTGCTTCTGGCATTGCTGCTGGCACCTTACCTCCGAAAATTTGGCAAGTTCACTGTGCCCGATTTTATCGGTGATCGCTATTACTCCAACGTGGCCCGCACGGTGGCGGTGATTTGTGCTTTGCTAGTGTCGTTCACCTACGTGGCCGGGCAAATGCGCGGCGTAGGCGTGGTGTTTTCGCGATTTTTGGAAGTCGATATCAACACGGGGGTTATCATCGGGATGGTGATCGTGCTGTTCTACGCCGTGCTGGGCGGCATGAAAGGAATCACCTACACGCAGGTGGCGCAATATTGTGTGCTGATTTTTGCCTTCATGGTTCCGGCGATTTTCATATCCATCAACATGACGGGCTCGGCCATTCCTCAGGTTGGGATGGGTGGTACGCTATCGGATGGCTCGGGCGTGTATTTATTGGACAAACTCGACGGGCTCTCCCGCGAGTTGGGTTTTGCTGAATACACCCAAGGTACCAAGAGCAAGATCGACCTAATTGCCATTACGCTGGCCCTGATGGTCGGCACGGCCGGACTACCGCACGTGAT
>JBBSSJ010000071.1:0-17163 GCA_038242095.1 Cytophagales bacterium | reverse complement strand
TGAATTAATTACTGTTATTGATACTTATCAGATACACGGCGCTGTTGTTGGTGGTAGGGGTTTCGCCACCGCCCGTACCATTAAAGACCCTGGCCGTGATGGTTGCCGCCGCGTTCGGACTACCCGTAGCTCTCACCTGAATCACTATTTTCCTGTTGCCATTGGCAGAGATCGATAAGCCGTTTTTCAATTTGAATACGTACCGGGTTGCCTGTTCGGTAATGACCCAGTCGCCGTTGACCACCGTGGGTTGTCCGGTCACATTGGAAGAAGTGGCGTTCGGGTCAATGCTTATTGTAAACGCAGGAGTGATCTTATTGACCTCGAACTCCACTGGCGCCGTGGTGGGCTGACCTGGACTGATGTTGAATATGGCGATCACGACGTCCTTCTGCTGGTTCTGGTTGTAGGTGCCACCATTCGAGAAGATCGATGGCGTTAGATCAGGGACGCCCTGGCTCAATCCACCAAAGAGAGTGGGCTTTTCATCCAGGCCACCATTGTTGGCGATACCGTCGTTGTCGGGGTCAGTTGGATTATCTACCATGCCGTCGTTGTTGCGATCGAGGCCGCCATTGCCATTTTCAACAATATCCTTCGTGCCGTCACCATTGCTGTCGGTGTCGATGTAGTCGGGGGTATCCGTGCCATCCGTATTCTTCGGAGCGGGACTGCTGGCGTCACCAAAGGCTCCGGTGTTACCATCCACACTATCCTGAATGCCGTCGCCATCCGTGTCGGGGGAGGCGTCCACTACACCGTCTTCGGGTGAGTCGGTAGCGTTAGTATCCCCGCTTTCTACAAGGTCGCTGACAGAGTCATTGTCACTATCCAAATCCTGGAAGTTTGGCAGAGGATCGTTATCAGAGTTCAACGGGGCGGGGCTGCCGGGTGAGCCAAATACAATATCATCCGTGTCGGCATTGTCGCAAATGCCGTCTTTATCAGCATCGCCGCCATCTACCATGCCGTTCCCATCTGCATCCGTTATGGCCGGATCTCCGTTTTCAATGATGTCGTTAATGCTATCATTATCGCTGTCCAGGTCGTTGACGTCTGGTACCTTATCGCCGTCGGTGTCGCGGGGGGTACTGAATCCGGGCGAACCGAAGGCGCCATCGTCCCCATCCACACTATCCTGGACGCCGTCGTTATCGGCATCGGGTCCGTCCACCACACCATCGTTGTTAGTGTCGATTGCACCGGTCACACCGCTTTCGGACAAGTCCTTGATGCCGTCGTTGTCGCTATCCAGGTCGAGGAAGTCAGGTACCCCGTCGCCATCCTTATCTCTGGGCGTATTGGTAGAAAGCGCGTTGGCTGTGTCGAGAACGCCGTTGGCTGGACTATCATTAGCGGCAATTTGAACAGCATCGATACCCGATTCGTACAGATCCAGAATACCGTCGTTGTCACTGTCCAGATCGAGGTAGTTGGGAACACCGTCACCGTCCTGATCATCATCGTTAGGATTGCCGTTGATGTTGGTATCTTCAATAGTGTCGGGGATACCGTCGTTATCGCTATCGACATCGCAGTTGTTGAATATGCCGTCACCGTCAGTGTCTATAGAAGCTGATTTGTTGTTGTTCGGGTTTGGACAGGTCGCGGTATCGCAGTTATCGGGCGTTCCGTCACCGTCGGAGTCGATGGCGTCACTACCTGTGCAAAGATCGATGCAGTCGGGAGTGCCGTCGCCGTCAGTATCCAGAATCACCACAGCCCGATACACTCGGTAGGTGGTTGCTACCGCTACCAGCCCCATATTTATTTCAATGCGCACTTTATTAAACGCGGCGGTCGGCTTAAAGCCCACCAGCGTTTTCCCACCCACGCCCGCCAGCACACCACCTCCAAGGAGAGCAGCACCCGTCGAACTTCCAACAAGAGTGGTTCCATTGTAGGCCCGAACGGTGATGGCATTGAGCGCTGAGAGGGACAGAAGTCCCAACAATCCGCTGTTGTTACGAGCTATCTCAAATCCGGCGAAAACTTTCGCCGGGAAATTACCAGCCGTGGTGCGTTTCACGGTGATGCGGCCCGTGCAGTTGACGCCGAGAATGGCCGAAATGGAGGCAAAATCATTTTGACCAGATGTGACTACGTTATCCTCATTGGAAAGGCCGGCCAGTAAACAAGCACCGATGCCACCAGCTACCAGGCCAGTTTCGGCATCGACGACTGTAGCCAAGTAAGGTGAACCAGCAGCATAGTCATTATATAGGCCAGAAATGCAGTCCGAGCAAGCAGGACCGCTTTCGTAGGCATAGAATATGTCCGTAGTAGCTACGTTGACATCGATTCCACTGCCAAACACGATACGTACCTCGTTAAATTTGCCGGGAGAAGTAAATTCCAGCTTCTTCTTGTCATCTATGGCAGATGATAAGGCACTGAGATTTAACAACCCCGTTCCATTGTTAAATGTGGCCTCGCCCACGAACTCGCCGAAAAGGTAGGTCTGTATTTTTATATTGTTGAGTACTTCGGCCTTGAGCAGGCCCGAATTAGCCCGAATGACAAAACCTGCCTTGTTACCGGAGGGATATACATTGAATAAGTCGGTAACTCCCACGTATATAGGCGTACTCAAAATGCTCGTGCCCGCTGGTAGTGCCAACTGAGCCGAGGTGTTTTTGTTGCCATCAATGATTCTTTCCCGGTTGCTAAGACTGCCCAGCACATTCAGCAGCCCGGCGTTATAGTTGACCACCGTACCGGGGCCAGCTATCTGGTCTTCACAAATGTTGTTGTTTTCATTATTACCGCAATTGGGGTCGAAGGCCATCGCGTAGTACACCCGTAGTGAATTGATACTTAACGTGATGCCACTGTTGAGCAGGAATTGTACTTCATTAAAAGGGCCACTACTGGTAAAATTGAGGTACAGCTTGCCCGAGTTACTCCCTGACAGCAGCGTGACGCCCAGGCCGGTAGCGCTGGTCTTGGTATCTACTACCGTTCCATTATTGAGCGTTCGAAGCGTGATGGCATTCAGCACATTAGCTGAAAGAACACCATTTGTGAACTCCACCACAAAACCAGCCCGCCAGTTTGCCGGGAAAGTTTGGGTGCTTAGCACCGAAACCCCCGTATTACTGATGGCCCCGAGTACGCCTGTATTGCTCGCGTAGTTTGCCGTGTTGCCATCCGTAATATTAGATAGGGGAGAGAAGAGGCCTGAGTTAACCTGCAAGACGCCGTTCTGAATGACTCGAGCCGAAGTGCCAGGGCCTATAATGGGCTTATAGCAAGGCGCGCCATTCTGGGCGTAAGAATTTTGGGAAAGGAGGGTGGTTAACCCGAGGACGAAGAATGCCAAAAAGGTACAGCATTCCCGTTGGAGGCGTAGCGTGGTGAAACTCATAATGAGATGAGAGAAGTAAAGAGTTGTTACAGAATAAGAGAAATTAGGTGATCTAAAATCGTTTTCTTCAACAAAGTGTGTGTCTTCTTCACTATTAGTGTGTGTTCGGGTAAGAAAAAGGAATCGAGGAATCCTATTCCTGCCGGTCACAAATATTGGATAATAATTTCAACAAACAAAATATTTCAAAATCATTTTGTTTGTTAAAGCAAATATTTTATAACCGATTTTTGGAATAAAAACGATAATGTCCTATTATTTCCAGAGAGCAATTAATGTGCCATTTATTGGATAATTACGCAAAAAAGTAGTATTATAGTCATTTTATACTATGAAATATCGGAATAATTAAACATATATTTGGGAGTTACTTTTTTATTTTTGGAAGTCCTCAATTATCGGATCCTCAAAAGATACAAAAAAATACTTATTTTAAAATTGAAATTGTATGTAAAAAACTTATCGAAGTACGTGTTCTTGTATGAAACGTGTTATTCCATAAGCCAACAATTCAAAGGAGGAAATGAATTTAGTTAGCTAAAATATGAGCGAAAACCAAAACGGACGATATAGAGCATAAATTGAAGAAACGAAGGCAGTCCCCTGATCAGAAGAACTGCCTTTGGGGCATTATGCTATATATGGTGTCACAGGATATTCAACAGTAACACCACCCATCCTCGCCGATCGATCTGAAAAGGCAATAGACCGTCCGAACACTTACCGACCAGAAAGGTCAGAACAGCATGGCTGAGGTGGTAGCGAAAAAATGACTTACTCAGGACTTTGCTGCTTGTAGATGATGCCACCCTTCATCACAAACGTCACCTTCTGCAAAGCCGCTACATCCTGCAACGGGTTGTCTTTTACCGCGATAATGTCGGCGAATTTGTTGACTTCCAGGCTACCGATTTCATCGCCCATACCGAGAACCTTAGCATTGGTGACAGTGGCGGACTGAATAGCTTCGGCAGCGGGCATGCCGCCTTCTACCATATAGACAAACTCCTTAGCGTTGTAGCCGTGCGGATAAACGCCCGCGTCGGTGCCGAAGGCGATGTTTACCCCGGCCTTGTAGGCGCGGGCAAAGGTCGCCTGAATCTTGGGGCCGATAGCGAGTGCCTTGGGCGTAACCAGCGCCGGATAGTACCCCATGATGCGGGCCGAGTCAGCGGCGGTGCGCCCGGCGATGATCGTGGGCACGTAGTAGGTACCGTACTTCTTGAAAAGTGCAATGGCCTCGTCGTCCATCAGCGTGCCGTGCTCGATGGTCTGCACGCCGGCCCGGATGGCGCGTTTCATGCCCTCGGCGCCGTGGGCGTGGGCGGCGACGTTGAATCCATAATCGCGGGCCGTTTCAACGATCGCTTTCAACTCTTCGTCGGTAAACTGGGGGCCCTGCCCGTCCTTGGCGTTGGATAGTACCCCGCCCGTAGCCGTGATCTTGATCACGTCCGCACCATCCTTGTAGCGTTGCCGAACGGCCTTGCGCGCGTCGTCGGGGCCATTGATGACGCCTTCCATCGGACCGGGATCCCCCATCAAGTCGCGGCGGTAGCCGTTGGTCGGATCGGCGTGTCCACCCGTCGTGGCGATGGTCTTGCCCGCCGTGATAATGCGCGGCCCGTCAGTGAGGCCCCGGTTGATGGCGTTGCGCAGGGCCACGTTTACGCCGCTGCCGCCCAGGTCGCGCACGGTAGTGAAGCCTGCCATGAGCGTCGTCTTGGCGTATTTGGCCGCCTGAAAAGCCACGTCGGCCGGATTTTGCAGGAAGCGGTCGTAGGAACCACCGCGCCGGGTTTCGCTTTCGAGGTGGACGTGCATGTCGATCAGACCGGGCAGGACGTAGCTGGCCTTGAGGTCCACGGCGCGGTCGGTATCCGTAGGGTTGGTGTAGCCTTTTTCGACGGCCGAAATTTTGTTGTTTTCGACGATAACCGTCATTTGCGGCTGCATGGTACCCTTTTGGGCGTCGAACAGATATCCGCAGTGCAGCACGGTGCGCTGGGCGTGGGTGTAGCCAAGGCAAGAGATAAATAATAGGGTGGAAAGGAAAAGTTTCTTCATAATAAATCGACAGTATAAAAATTGGATTGGTTACTACTGCAAGTAAAGCCTTTTTCGGAAAACCGTATGCGACCAGGCTATTTAATCCGTGTGCAGCCTGACTTTGCAAAAATTAGCATTATCGCTACCCACTTAAATAAATAAAACACGTCCTTAATCTAAACCAAAGCCGGCAACGTACATGAAACCGGAACCTCAATGAAGGTGTACACTTCACGCTGCTTCCCCAACCCGGCCCGACCTTATGCGAAAGGCAGCGCCCGTCCAATCGGTCATAGTAATAGGCTTAGCTACGCCTCAGTGTTTCATGCTAACGAAATTTTTTTTTTCGGAGGATATGTGACTATGAAAAAATGACTAGATTGCCCCTCTTGAAATAAAACATTTACAACCCTTGGCGACCCAAAAACCACACTACTCGGAAGAAGACCTGGTGGATTCGCTGAAACAGAACCATCGTGCGGCGTTTGACTACCTGTACGACAACTATTCCGGTGCTCTGTTCAGTGTAATCTGCAAGGTATTGCGAGACAATGAAAAAGCGGAAGACGTCATGCAGGATGCCTTTTTGAAGATATGGAAGAACATCGCTTCCTATGATTCGAACAAAGGCAGGCTATTTACGTGGATGCTCAACATTGCCCGCAACAGCGCGATCGACGCCCATCGGTCGCAGGGCCGCAAACCCGGAATGGACGATATATCGGAGAACATCGACCGGACCGAACAGAACGCCGTGTACCAACCCTCCCCTTCGACGCTGGATTTGAAGGCATTGGTAGACACCCTCCGTCCTGAAAGGAAAGTGCTCGTGGATTTGGTCTATTTTCAGGGATTTACCCAGGAAGAGGCCTCGAAAGAACTGGATATTCCTTTGGGAACGGTGAAGTCGCGCATTAGAACTGCGTTGAAGGACCTTAATCATTATTTCAACATATGAATACCTCAGCTTACATAGATTCAGGAATCCTGGAAGAGTACGTGCTGGGGGTAGTTTCGGCGCAGGAAAGACAGGAAGTCGATTGCCTCTCGCACGTATACCCCGAAGTGCAGCACGAGCTTGTCCGCCTGGAAAAAACCCTTGAACAATACGCACTACTGCACCAAATCCCCGTGCGCAGCGGCCTTAAAAACGAAATTTTCAGTCAGATGAGTTTCGGACCCGTCGCTGCGGCGGCAGAGGACGAAGATACCATCGTGCGCCCTCTGACAAGCGAGCGTGAGCCGGAAAATGCCCCGACCCGGCCCTTGTGGGGTATAATTGCCGTAGCGGCTTCGGTGTTGCTGGCGATTTTTGCCACCTGGATGGCGTATCAGTACAGTGCGGCCCGCGGCGAGAACGAGAAATTGGCCACGCAGGTGAACACGCTCGAAGAACGAACCAACACGTTGCAGCAGAAGGCCGAGTACAACGAAGCGCTGGCCGCCAACTACCGCGATCCTAACGTCAAAATTGTGAGGATGCCGGGGCTGGAGAAAGCGCCCGATAGCGAAGTGGTGGCTTTGTGGAATCAACAAACCAACGAAGTACTGCTCGATGTGCAAAATCTGCCCGCGCCGCCAACCGGCAAGCAGTACCAGCTCTGGACCATTGTGAACGGCAAACCCGTGAATATGGGCATGATCGACCCGGATTTCGGCGGTAAACTGTTGCGCATGAAAGCCAGTGACCCCAATGCGGCTGCCTTCGCCATTACGCTCGAAAAGACGGGCGGTGTAGCCAGCCCCACGATGGAAGAAATGTACGCCATGGGGAAAGTGTAGACAGAGAATCATACATTTGAGTTTGATACCAGAGGGCGGCTATTCTTAGCCGCCCTTTTTTCGCCAAAAATCTCCCGGATCGCCTTTTATGACAACCCTTCTTATTATTCTTTTTGTGGCCATTGGCCTGTACGGTATAGTGATTCACAAACAATTTGGGAAAGCCCCGGCAGGTGAGCGACTGGCGCGAATAAAGCAGGTGCCCAACTACCGCGACGGCGCGTTTCAGAACCTGAGTCCCACGCCGGTGATCAAGCCGGATACATCGGTGTGGAAACTCGCCTCGGAATATCTCAATCCTGCCCCGAACCGTAAGCCCGACCATACGCTGCCTTCCGTGCAGACCGATCTCCGTGCCTTACCCGGCATTGAGCCGACGCTGGTGTGGTTTGGGCATTCGTCGTATTTGCTCAAGATCGCGGGCCGGACCATCCTGGTCGACCCGGTGTTCAGCGGGAATGCCTCGCCCGTGGCGTTTGTTGGCAAGAATTATCCTGGTAGCAATGTCTATTCGGTGGAAGACCTGCCCTATATAGATGTGTTGCTGCTCACGCACGACCACTACGACCACCTCGACTACGATACCATCGTGAAGTTGACATCCAAAGTGGGGCGGGTCGTGACATCGCTCGGGGTAGGGGCGCACCTTGAAAGCTGGGGCTACGAAAATGCGGTCATTGACGAGCTAGCCTGGCATGAAACGGCTACCGTGGCCGATGTGCTGCAATTTATGGCGCTGCCCGCCAGGCATTTTTCGGGACGGCTCTTCAAGCGCGGCCAAACGCTCTGGTCGTCGTTCGTCCTCCAAACGCCGGCGCACAAACTCTACCTGGGCGGCGATTCGGGTTACGACAAGCACTTCAAGGAAATAGGGCAGGCCTACGGTCCGTTTGATTTGGCGATTTTAGAATGTGGTCAATACGGCACCAACTGGCCCTACATCCATATGCTACCCGAGCAAACCGCCCAGGCTGCCTTAGATTTAGGCGCTAAAGCACTACTGCCCGTGCATTGGGGGAAGTTTACATTGGCCCTGCACCCCTGGATTGAACCCATCGAGCGCTTAACGGTGAGGGCGGAGGAAGTGAATCTGCCCCTGATTACGCCGCTGATCGGTGAGCCGTTTGGGATTGGAAAGCCATTCATGAGTCAGCCCTGGTGGCGGCAAACAGAGCCTCAGTAGTGAGATAGTGTAAAAAATTAAGGCAATAAATGTTGACTAAATTTCCCGCTTAGATCCAGGCAAAGGCCAATTTGTTGACAAAAGTAAGGGGATTTCCACGATTGTGTGGAGATCCCCTTACTTACTTATTGGGTGGCACAGCTTTTTGTGCTCTAAGAAAACATAGTTCAAAAATCAAAGGTCAAAATTCAATACCGTCATGGAAAATAAAACGTGGAGAAGGGTGCGGACGGCGATTTATCGTTTTTGGGTCGAATACCACCAATTCATCGAAGGGCCTACGACCCGGCGCATGAAGAAGCGAGCCAATCGTCGTAAGGTTGCAACAGGAGGCGAAGGATACGCCCAACGTGCCCATACCACGATTCCAGGTTTATGGCAATTTGATTTGGTAGGAATTTGAACACCAGTTCCAGGCATTTTTCTGGATCGAATGAAATTTACTCAATATGACTAACAACGAAACACCAAATGCAAGCCAGTCGGGAACGTTCAAAATAGGCAGCGAATTTGAAATCAATAGGCTAGGGTATGGCGCCATGCGCATTACGGGCAGCGGTATTTGGGGGCCGCCGGATGACCGAACCGAGGCCCTGCGCGTCCTGCGCCGGCTGCCGGAACTCGGCGTCAATTTCATCGACACGGCCGACAGCTATGGCCCTAACGTGTCGGAAGAGCTTATCGCGGAAGCGCTGCATCCCTATCCCAAAGACATGTTGATTGCCACTAAGGGTGGCCTCACCCGCCCCGGACCCAATCAGTGGAAACCAAATGGTGACCCTGATTACCTGCGCAAAACGCTGGAAGGCAGTTTGAAACGGCTGAAACTTGATTGTATCGACCTGTACCAGCTGCACCGCATCGATGATGCCGTACCCATGGAAGATAGCCTTGGGGCGTTGAAAAAAGCGCAGGAGGAAGGGCTGATTCGTTACATCGGATTGTCGGAAGTAGATCCTGATCAACTGGACCAAGCCACTAAAATCATCGACATTGCCACCGTCCAGAACATGTACAATATTTCCGAGCGTCGGTGGGAAAGTACTTTGAAATGGTGCGAAGCGCATAATGTCGGCTTTATTCCCTGGTACCCGCTATCAGCGGGCAGCATGGGAAGTCAGCAAGTTTTGGGAAAAATTGCCGACAAGCACGATGCCACGGAATATCAGGTAGCGCTCGCCTGGCTTTTACAATGCTCACCCGTGATGTTGCCTATTCCGGGTACCTCGTCGGTGGCGCATCTGGAAGAAAATATTGGAGCCGCAGCGCTGAAACTGGACGATGAGGACATGAAAGAACTGAATGCGTTGGGTGGATCCTAACAAACCAATACGCTATATCGTAAAATGCAAGAAGGCTCGTTTCATCAGAAACGAGCCTTCTCTGCTTTGAATCGAAAATTTTGCCAGGTCACTTCACGATCACGCCGTTGGCTACGAAGGCCAACTCGTTTTTTGGCTCGGTGATTTTAGCAATTTCTTCCTTACTTTTTCCGGCGTCCATTGCGTAGTGGCGCAGTTCATCGACGGGCGTAATTTTCTTCTCGGCCACTCCCTCCATCACCACTGTCTTTCCCATAATGTCCTTGGGTACAAAGAAACTGTAATCTTTGAAGCTCACGCGCATGGTCTCGCCATTGTCCATCTTGACTTTCATCCAGCAGCCCTTAGCTTGGCAGACCGACTCTACGGTGCCCGTTATTTTGGCGTTCATACTTTCCTTGTCGCCCATTTTAGCGGGCAGTTGGCTAGCCGCGATGGCCGACTTTTCATTGATTTTCTTGCCAAAATTTTCCTGGGCTTGAACCTGGAAGCCTAGCGCGAAGCAAAAGAGGAATACAAGTAATTTTTTCATGCTAAGTTGGTTTTTGTTTCTTTGGGAAAATTTAACGTAACAAAGATAGGAAAAATGTTGCTCCGTTTCCATTCATTCGATCTGCACCTCCAACACACCTTCACCATCGCACATGACTCGCGCGATGTGCAACCCACGCTGATCGTAGCGCTAAGCGACGGCGATTTCTCCGGCTACGGGGAAGCCACTTCCAATAAGTACTACGGCATTACCATTGACGGCATGAAAGTCGAATTAGAAGGCGTGCGTGATTTGGTAGAAAATTACGCTTGGGGTACCCCCGAGGCATTATGGAAATTGACTTATCCCTTCTTGAAAGAAAACCCCTTTGCGCTCTGCGCGCTCGACGTGGCGGCGCACGATCTTTTCGCCAAGAAACAAGGCAGAAAGCTGTACGAAGCCTGGGGCCTGTCGCCCGACAATAACCCCTTGACTGACTATACCATTGGCATCGATTCAGTGGCTAAAATGGTGGCGAAAATGCAGGAAGTACCCTGGCCGCTTTACAAAATAAAGCTGGGCACGGCGGATGATGTAGGCATCGTGCGGGAGCTGCGCCGACACACTGACGCCGTTTTCCGAGTGGATGCCAATGGTGCCTGGACCGCCGATCAAGCCATCGCCTACGCACCCGAACTTAAAGCACTGGGCGTGGAATTTATTGAACAACCATTGCCCGCCGTCGATCGCGCGGGTATGGCACGCGTCTTTGCCGAATGCGTCCTGCCCGTCATCGCCGACGAGAGTTGCATTATGGAAAGCGATGTGGCTGCCTGCACCGGGCTTTTCCACGGAGTCAACATAAAGCTTACCAAGTGCGGAGGCCTGACGCCCGCCCGCCGCATGATCGCTGAGGCCCGCCGACTGGGCCTTAAAACCATGGTCGGTTGCATGAACGAAAGTAGCGTTGGCATCTCAGCCATCGCGCACCTGTTGCCCCTGCTCGACTACGTCGACATGGACGGCTCGCTACTCATCGCCAACGACCCCGCCATGGGCGTGACTTTTGATTATGGAAAGGTAATTTATGCGGAAGAGCATGGGACGGGGGCGAGGTTGCTGGAGTGTTGAATTGATGTTTATTTATTTAGGGGTTTAGTTTTTATGCATCTTGGATTCAAATGCTTGTCCTTCACCCCTTTCACCTTTTTTTTATATGTCACAAACCATCCTGACGGACTCCCTTCCCGGCCGCACGGTTACCTTGGCCGACGGGCGCAAACTTTTGTGGTTTGGCGGGACAGATTACCTGGGTATGGGCCATGATAGGGCTTTTGGCAGGTATCTGACCGAAGGAATGAATCGCTACGGTACGCACTACGGTAGTTCGCGGAACGGGAGTCTGCGGCTTGTGGTGTTCGAAGAAGCCGAAGCTTCGCTGGCCAATTTTGTCGGTGCGCCCGCCGCGCTGGCGGTTTCGTCGGGCATGTGGGCCGGACAGTTGGTGATGAAGTCGCTGGATCGGGACGAGGCGAATTTTTACTACGCGCCTCGGGTGCATCCGGCGCTATGGGGAAAGCAATACACCGCTAGCCAAGGTGCCTGGTCGGATTGGGCGCGGGCTACAATCACGGCTATTCAGGAAAGCGAAACCAACCGGCCGCATGTAATCTTGACCGATTCGGTGGGTTCACCCTGGGCGGAAAATTTTGAGCTGGAATTATTTAAAAACCTGCCTGACAATCGACTCGTCATTCTCGTGGTGGACGATTCGCACGGGCTGGGCGTAATGGGGGGGGAGGGGCAAAGTGCTTTTTCAAGATTACCCCAAAAAGAAAATATCACCGTGATCGTGACCGCTTCGCTCAATAAAGCAATGGGCGTACCGGGCGGGGTTATTTTTGGGAATGCCGATTTTTTGGATGAATTGCGGCGGTCGCCCTTTTTTGCGGGAAGCTCGCCCTCTGCCCCGGCCTATTATTATGCCTTGCAGCAAAGTCTTGTGCATGAAGTTTACAAGCAGGCGCATGGATTGCTGCAGGAAAACGTCGCATATTTTACCCAAAGCCTGACCGCCAGAGCTGAGTTCGATTATGCCGAGAGTTACCCTGCCTTTTGCAGTCGGCATGCTAAGTTGTATCCTCTTCTCCTTGAAAATAACATCCTGACCTCCTGCTTCTCTTACCCATTACCTACTGATGCCGCCATCACACGGCTGATCGTCACAGCCCTCCACCAAAAAAAAGACCTCGACCGATTGGCCGAGGTGCTTTATAATTTTGAATTAGTGGATTAGTGAATGACGGTTGGCCGCTGCCATACAATACCGCTTGCGCTATCTATCCAATATCCACTCATTGATTCATTCTATCATTGATTTTCGCCAGCCGTACTTCCTCGCGGGCTTTGGCTTTGGCCACCCTGCCCGAAACGATAATACTGATTTCGTAGAGCAGCGTCAGCGGCATGGCGACAAGTACCTGGCTGTAAATATCGGCGGAAGGCGTGATGATTGCCGCCGCGATCAGGATCGCGATCAGGGCGTGGCGTCGGTACTCGCGCATCAGGGCGGGCGTCAGAATGCCCACGCGCGATAACACAAAGACTACAATGGGTAGTTGGAAAGCCAAACCGCAGGCCAGCGTCAAAGTAGCGACCATGCCGATATAAGAACTAATGCTGAATTCGTTAATGATCGATGGATCCAGCTTGAAGTTAGCCAGGAAGTTCAGAGCCAGCGGGGTAACGATGTAATAGCCGAATAACACGCCCGAGAAGAATAGCAGGGTTACGTAAAATACCGCACCCCGCGCTGCTTTGCGCTCGTATTTTTTCAGACCCGGACGGATAAACCGCCAGATTTCCCAAAAGGCGTAAGGGAATGCGAAGATCAGACCAATGATGACCGATGAGGTGAGCGCCATCGAGAACTGCTCCCCAACGCCCAGCGCCTGCAATTCAAAATCAATCTTGTCGATGCAGAGTCCCTCGGCTCCCACGGCCTTGCCCAGCTTGCACATCATCCGGTAAGTCCAGAAGTCAGTTTGGGCCGGGGCAATGATGACGTAGTGGTAAACCTCTTCGATGTAGGTCCATCCTAAAACGGTGAAGACCAGAATCGAGCCGACTGCCCTTATGATGTTCCAGCGTAATTCTTCCAGGTGTTCCAAAAAGGACATTTCCTGACCTTCGTCATTGTCCAGTTCTTCTTCAAATTCTTGGTCAAGGGCCATTCGTGAGTCTACTTTTTTCTTCAGAGCGCAAAAATACGCCTTTTTTAATCTTGAATGAGTGAATCAAAATTTATTCTATCATGCACTCCGCATCGGCGGATCGATTCAAAACTCCATCACTCAATACAGCGGTACCTCGGCCATCCAACGGTTTACTTCCTGCTTCACCGAAGCGATCTTGCTATTGTGGTCGATATTCATTAGTACGTCGTCCATCAGTTCCACAATGCGGGTCATGTCGGCCTCGACCAGACCGCGGGTGGTCATGGCGGCCGTGCCGACGCGCATTCCCGAGGTGACCATCGGCGATTTGTCGTCGAATGGTACCATATTCTTGTTAATGGTGATGTCGGCCTTGATAAGCGTTTCTTCGGCTTGCTTGCCACTCAGATTTTTGGAATGCAGGTCAATAAGCATCATATGGTTGTCGGTGCCGCCCGAGATGATTTGGTAACCCTTTTCATTGAAAGCCCTCGCCATGGCTTTGGCGTTTTTCTGCACCTGCACCGCGTAGTTGTAATATTCATCGCCTAGTGCCTCACCAAAAGCAACGGCCTTGGCGGCGATAACGTGTTCGAGCGGCCCACCCTGGGTACCGGGGAATACGCCCGAATCCAGAATCGAAGACATCGTGCGCGTTTTGCCCTTGCTGGTCGTGACACCGAAAGGATTTTCGAAATCGTGGCGCAGCATGATCAGACCGCCGCGTGGCCCGCGCAACGTTTTGTGGGTGGTGGTGGTGACGATGTGGCTATGCTCGAGCGCATCGTTGAGCAATCCCTTGGCGATGAGTCCGGCAGGGTGCGAAATATCGGCCAATAGCACCGCACCGACCGCATCGGCGATAGCGCGCAGGCGCACGTAGTCCCAGTCGCGGCTGTAAGCCGACGCGCCGCAGATCAGCATCTTGGGCTTTTCGCGTAGCGCGATTTCCTCCACTTTATCCCAATCGATCAATCCCGTGTCGGGCTCCACGCCGTAGAAGACGGGCTGGAAGTACTTGCCCGAAATATTAACCGGCGAGCCGTGCGACAGGTGACCGCCGTGGGCGAGGTTAAAGCCCATGATCTTGTCGCCCGGATTGAGACAGGCCACAAACACGGCCGTGTTGGCCTGAGCGCCCGAGTGCGGTTGTACGTTGGCCCAGGAAGCACCGAAAAGCTCCTTAGCACGATCGATGGCGAGCTGCTCGATTTGATCTACTACTTCGCAGCCACCGTAGTAGCGCTTGCCGGGCAGGCCCTCGGCGTATTTGTTGGTGAGCACGCTACCCGATGCTTCCATCACTTGCCTGGATGTGAAATTTTCGGAAGCGATCAGCTCGATGCCCGATTCCTGACGATGCAGTTCCTGGCCGATGAGATCAAATATTTGCGTGTCGCGGGCGACTTGGGTAAGGGTTGACATTTTTAGATATGAGATATGAGATATGAGATTTTCTTGTCTTAATGGGAGAAGACAAATTTAAGGGCTAAAATAGTAGGAACGAAACATGGGGTAAATCTTTAATCTTTCAATTTGATGGTTAGCTTGGGCTAATTCCTGACTTTTATTCTTAAAACCGATTAGAAATTGAAGGAAGATGGCTTTGTTATTTATTAAAAAAAATTAATAACTAGGTTAAACCTTTGTATTTTTGGGCAATTATTTATTAATCAGATACTCCCGCAATCATTGATCGCTATCCCCTTACCTCATAATTCATAACTCATATCTCATATCTATAAACATGGAAACTCCCACGCTTAGCACCGAAGCCATTCTGATGCAGGCTGCCGCCAATGATGCCGCCGCCACGGGCAACGGCAGCATCGGCCAGCCGATCACGTACGAAAAAATTCCGACCCACATTTATGAGGACTCGCGGGCCGCCTCATCGGCGGTGGCCCAGGAAATCGCTGAGCTCATCCGCCAAAAGCAGCGTGAGGACAAGCCATGCGTGTTGGGTTTGGCCACGGGCTCTTCGCCCAAAACGGTTTATACCGAACTGGTGCGAATGCACCGCGAAGAAGGGCTGAGTTTTAAAAATGTGGTCACCTTCAATCTGGATGAGTATTATCCGATGGAGCCGGATTCGGTGTACAGCTACCACCGTTTCATGAAGGAGCAGTTGTTCGATTTGGTGGATATTCCCGCCGGAAACTACCACCTGCCCGATGGCACCGTGCCGCAGGCGCTACTGCAGGAGCAATGCCGCCACTACGAAAACCTGATTAAGGAAGCCGGAGGTCTCGACTTCCAGTTATTGGGCATTGGCGGCAATGGCCACGTGGGCTTCAACGAACCCGGTTCGCTCATTAACTCCCGCACCCGACTCATTGCCCTCGACCATTCGACCCGTGCGGCGGCGGCGTCGGAATTCGGCGGGCTGACGCAGGTGCCCCGCAAAGCCATCACGATGGGGGTGACCCCCATTCTGAACGCCCGCCGGATCGTACTCCTGGCCTGGGGCGAGCGAAAAGCCCCCGTGCTGCGCAGCGCGGTGGAAGGTCCCGTGACCGAGCGCAACCCGGCCTCGTACCTGCAGGCGCATCCCAACGTCACGTTCGTGATCGACGAGCGGGCGGCTTCGGAACTCACGCGCATAAAGACGCCCTGGGCGGTGGATTCGGTAACCTGGAACAATAAAATGGTTAAAAAGGCGGTCACCTATCTTTCGCAGCATTTGGGAAAGCCGATCCTGAAACTCACCGATAAGGATTACAACGACAATGGGATGAGCGATCTTCTGGCGCAGTCGGGCGCGGGCTACGAGATCAACATCGACATCTTTAACCAGTTGCAGCATACGATCACCGGCTGGCCCGGCGGTAAGCCTAACGCCGACGACACTAATCGCCCCGAGCGTAAGGAACCGCCGCGCAAAAAGGTCATCATTTTCAGTCCGCATCCCGACGATGACATCATTTCCATGGGCGGCACCTTTCAGCGGCTCGTGGATCAGGGGCACGAGGTACACGTAGCCTACCAAACCTCGGGCAACATCGCTGTGGCCGACGACGAAGCACTGCGCTTCATTGACTTCGTGGTGGATTTCAACGAGCGCTTTGCCATCAAGAATACCGCCGTTACCAGCCAGATTTTTCACGACGCTAAGGAATTCCTTCAAACCAAAAAAAATAGCGAAGTCGATACGCCCGAAGTGCGCCACGTGAAGGGGCTCATCCGCCGGGGCGAGGCCAAGGCTACCTGTCGCTTCGTGGGCGTTCCCGACGACCAGGTGCATTTCCTGGATATGCCTTTTTACGAGTCGGGTACGGTGCAGAAAAAACCGCTTGGTGATGAAGACGTCCGCATCATCGAGGATTTGATCAAGGAGATAAAACCCGAGCAAATTTTTGCCGCCGGAGACTTTGCCGATCCGCACGGTACCCACAAAGTGTGCTGGGACGCCATCGAAGCTGCCGTCAACCAATTGAAGCACAAGAATTTCATGAAAGATTGCTGGATCTGGCTCTACCGTGGCGCCTGGGCCGAGTGGGACATTCATGAGATCGAAATGGCCGTGCCCATGAGCCCGGACCAGGTACTCAAGAAGCGTATGGGGATATTCAAGCACCAATCCCAAAAAGACGGCGTGGTGTTCCAGGGCGAGGATTCGCGGGAATTCTGGCAGCGCGCCGAAGAGCGCAACCAAGGTACCGCCCACCTCTATGATCAACTTGGTTTGGCTGAGTACGAGGCGATGGAAGCCTTTGTCCGGTGGCGGTTCTGATTTGTGATTTAGTTTTAATAAAAAATCCCCCGACACAGCT
>JBBSSJ010000070.1:0-17327 GCA_038242095.1 Cytophagales bacterium | reverse complement strand
GTTTTTATTGGTTTTTTAAAAAAAATGTAGGGGCAAACCTATGGGTTCGCCCGACTCCGATGTGAGCGATTCTAACGCCAATTTACCCCAAAATCCTAACCCATGCGATCAATTCTTCCCCTATTCCTGCTGTTGGTAATTTCCGGTTCGACCTTCGCCCAATCTTGGCTAATCGGCCCTTTCCGCAAACATAACGCGGCCAATCCGGTGCTAACACCTCTAACGACCAGTACCTTCGACTGCCCAGTGCGAGGCGAGACGGTAAAATGGGAAGCTAAGGACGTTTTCAATCCGGCGGCCATCGTGCGCAACGGGCAGATCTATCTAATCTACCGCGCCGAGGATTTGGTGGGAAAGTACAATGGCACCTCACGCATCGGACTGGCGACCAGCCGCGATGGTGTGCACTTCAAGCGGATGCCACAGCCAGTTTTTTATCCCGATAACGATTTCATGAAAAAATACGAGTGGGAAGGCGGCATCGAAGATCCGCGCGTGGTCGAAACCGCCGACGGGCAGTACGTCATGACCTACACCGCCTACGATGGCGATCTGGCGCGGCTGTGCGTAGCGACATCGCCTGACCTGATGCACTGGAAGAAATACGGGCTGGCATTTAATAATTATAACAAAGGCCGGGGCGAAGACCAGTGGTCCAAGTCGGGCTCAATTGTGTGCCGCCGGGTCGGCAGCAAGCTGATCGCTACCCAAATCAACGGCAAGTACTGGATGTACTGGGGCGACAAGCAGCAGGTATTCGTTGCGGCTTCCGACGACCTCATCAACTGGTACCCGCTCACGATGGGCGACGGCAGTCTGAAAGGGGTAGCCGCTTATCGTCCTGGCAATTTCGACTACCGCGTGCTGGAACCCGGTCCGCCCGCGATCATTACGCCTAAAGGCATTGTGCTGATCTACAACGGGATGAACGACGCCAAAAATGGCGACACTACCCTACCCGACGGTACCTACGCCGCCGGACAATTCCTCTTCGACGGTTACGCACCCGAAAAGTTGCTCGACCGCTCCAAAAGCTACTTCATGAAGCCCGACCAACCCTACGAAATCACAGGGCAAATCAACAACGTTACCTTTCTGGAATCCATGGTACCCTACCGCGGCCGCTGGTGGCTCTACTACGGTACCGCTGACTCCAAGATTGCAGTGGCGTCGGCAGATTTGAAGTAGGTTGATTAGTCGTTTAGTCGTTTAGGCTAATTTATTCAGATTCAAGCGCTAAACTTTTAAACAAATAAACGCATCAACAAATAAACGATTCCACAATTCAACAACTACACATCCTCACTACCTATGACCATTGAAGTATGCGCTTATTCCCTTGAATCCTGTTTGAACGCCCAAGAAGCCGGAGCCGGTCGGGTGGAGCTTTGTGCCGGGCCGGGCGAGGGTGGCACGACGCCCAGCGCGGGGTTGATTGCCGCCGTGCGGGAGCAAGTGGGCGTAACGCTGTATGTGATGATTCGGCCGCGGGGCGGTGATTTTGTGTATGATGATTTGGAAATCGAGGTCATGCGCCGCGACATCGACATGGCCAAGACTTTGGGCGCAGATGGCGTGGTACTCGGCGTACTCCTGCCCAATGGCGAGGTGGATGTGGCCCGCACCCGCGCGCTCGTAGCGCACGCCAAACCGCTGGGCGTCACCTTCCACCGAGCCTTTGACTTGACCCCCAATCCGCTGGCGGCGCTCGAGGCGGTTATCGCCACCGGCGCCGAACGTATCCTGACCTCCGGTCAACGACCCACCGCCTTCGAAGGCAAAGAATTACTTACCGCCCTTGTCGCGAAAGCCGGGGAGCGCATCGAGATCATGCCGGGTGGTGGCGTGTCGGCCGCCAACGCCGAAGCGCTGGCGGCCACGGAGGCACCCACGCTGCATCTGACGGGTAAAGCATTTCGTCCCGCGCGACAGACCTATTTTCCGGCCGACATTTCGATGGCTGGCGAGATTCCCGACGAGCGCAGCGTAATGTACACCGACGTGGCGCGGGTGGCCTCAGTAGTGGCACTTTTAGCTTAAAAAAAACGATTATCTTCGGCCCGCTTGTTATTCGATAAAAGCACTTTGTAGAGCCCAACACCCATTAGAATATGAAGTACTTAAAAGCTTTTTTGAGCGTCGGCTTTGTCATAGGATTGGTCTACGCCTTGAGCCGTCCTTGGGGCGTTGTCCCGGCGCTGGGGCCATTCATCAGTCCGTTTACGGGTTTTTGGCAAAATGGCGAGGTACCCTTTGCGGAGCATTTTGGTGACCGCGAGCTAGAACTCGATAGCCTGCGCGACGAAGTAACCATCCGCTTCGACGATGTGGGTGTGCCCCATATCTTTGCCAAAAACAACTACGATCTGTATTACGCGCAGGGGTACGTCACGGCCCGCGACCGGCTGTGGCAGATGGACCTGCAGACCCGCGCCGCCGCCGGCCGTCTTTCCGAAGTACTGGGCTCCCGCACCATCGAGATGGACCGCAAAGCCCGCCGCATGGGCATGGGTTACGGGGCCGAGGTGAATCTGGAAAGCACCATGAGCTACCCCGCCTCGCGCGAAGCCCTGCTGGGTTATACCGCTGGAATTAACGCGTACATCGATCAGCTTTCATCGCGCACAATTCCCATCGAATACAAGCTACTGGGCTACAAACCCGAGCGGTGGACGCCCATCAAGTGCATGTACATGCTCGAGCAAATGACACTCACGCTCGCGGGCCGCGCCGACGATCTGGCCATGACGAATCTGTTGAAATCCTTGGGGCAGGATACGGTGAACGACCTTTATCCTGACTACCCTAAGTTGCAGGAAAGCCCGGTCATCCCGGTGGGCACGCCCTGGGATTTTATTCGTAAACCTATTCCCGCGTCTATCGAAGGCGAAAACGAAGTTTTGGCTGACTCGACTGAGGAGAAACTTTCTGCTATTCCTCTTTCAGAGCCGATGGTAGAAGGACTCGGTAGTAACAACTGGGCCATTGCGGCCGGCAAGTCGGCGACGGGCTACCCGATCCTATCCAACGATCCCCATCTGGAACTGACCTTGCCGTCGAGTTGGTATAAGGTGCAACTGCACTCGCCTGATATGAATGTGTACGGTGTGTCGCTGCCGGGTATTCCGGGCGTGGTGATTGGTTTTAACCAGAATGTTGCCTGGGGCGTCACCAACGTCGACGCCGATGTGCTGGATTTGTACAAGATCCAGTTTCGTGACGCTACGCACGCCGAATACCGCTACAACGGCCAATGGCGCAAGACCCGCAAGCGTATGGAAATGATTGCCGTAAAAGGCAGCAGCGACTCCATTCAGGAAGCGATGATTTATACCCACCACGGGCCAGTGATCAACTACGAGGGTGAAAAAGATTACAACGGGCCCAACCTGGCCGCGCGCTGGATTGGCCACGAGCCGGGTAATAACTTTCGGACGTTCTACGAACTCAACAAGGCTCGCAATTATGACGACTATCGCCAGGCACTGACCTACTACGTCGGTCCAGCGCAGAATTTCGTTTTTGCCGACAACAGCCAAAATATCGCGATTACGGCCAATGGCAAGCTGCCGCTGAAACGCCAGGATCAAGGCAAGTTCCTGCTCGACGGCAGTCGTCCCGCCGACGACTGGCAGGGTTGGATTCCGGCGGCGCAGAATCCCGCGGTCAAGAATCCGCCGCGTGGTTATGTGAGCTCAGCCAACCAACATTCCACCGACCCGACTTATCCCTACTACATCAACTGGCGCTTTGCGCCGCCGGAACGCGCCATCCGCATTAATGAGCGGCTCGAAGCCATGACGCAGGCCACCGCCGATAGTTTCCGGGTGCTACAAAACGATAATTATAGTATCCAGGCCCGCACCATCTTACCCACGTTGCTAGATTATCTCCGCACCACCCCCCTGGCACCGAAACAGAAAGCGGCCTTTCAGGTATTGGAGAGTTGGGACAAAGTCAATAGCGCCGGGGCCATTGCGCCTTCCATATTCGAGGAATGGGCCGGCGCACTGGGTAAGGCCATTTGGGATGATGAGCTCTATAGTAAAGGCCAGGCCTTCCGCTATCCCACCCGCGACCGTACCATGTTCATGATCATCAATCAGCCCGACGCGCGTTGGTTCGATAACGTCAAGACGCCCGCCAAAGAAACGATTTCCGACATTGTAGTTCAAAGCTTCCGCACTGCCCTCGACTCGCTCACCGTCCGCCACGGCCCCATGAGTCCCACTTGGGAATGGGCCAAAGTGAAAGACACCGAAATCCTGCACCTCAGCCGCGCTTTAAAACCATTCAACTCTTTGCCTATCCGCAACGGGGGCGGATCGAGCATGGTAAACGCCACCACCCATCACCACGGCCCTTCCTGGCGCATGGTGGTAGAGCTAGGTCCTGAGCCGCGCGCTTATGGACTGTACCCCGGCGGACAATCGGGTAACCCGGCCAGTCCACTGTATATGAGTATGATCGCGAAGTGGGAAAAAGGTGAGCTGAATGAACTGCTGTATCTCAAAGCGGCTGACGACAAAAATGACCGACTGCAATCTACCTGGACCCTCAAAAAGAACTGATATATGCGCCCCGTTATTAACTATTTTATTATTCTGGCCGCCACCGCGCTGTTGCAACTCGTATTGCCGTGGTGGATAATCGCCGTGGTTCCCTTCGCGGTCTGCATGTGGCGGTCATCCCATCCGGATATGGCCTTCTTAGTGAGCCTGGCGGCGGTGTCGACCGTGTGGCTGGCTTACGCGACGTTCATGCACCGGACTACGGAGGGCAGTATGTCCGACCGCATCGCCGAATTGTTCAGCCTTCCCAGCGGCATGGCGCTAATGTTCTCCGTCACGCTATTAGGCGGAATTGTGGCGGGCTTCGCTGGTCTGGCGGGATACTACGTAAGGCAGCTATTCGTCCGCGAGCAGTCTGTTTACAAATTCTAGTCAACAACCCGTGAATAAATTTCCTGCGACCATTTAGTGCTTGATTCACAAATCCCTATCTTTGCGCCTCTTTTGGGTATTGGGTTGTTAGAAATCAGCTATTAGGTTTCCTAACCAAATAGTTTTTGAAAAAAAATGACCTATTCCCTAACAACCTATCACCTAACAACCTAAAACGTGAACAACAATACCTCCTTGATTTGGAATGCCATTCTGACCGTAGCCGTCATCATATTGGCTTTTTTGCATTTTTCAGGCAATAAATCATCCAACTCATTTTCCAGCTCCGACTCTACGAGCACCAACGGCCGCCGCATGGTGTACGTCCAAATTGACTCATTACTCAAGAACTACACCTATTTCGACGACACACGTAAGGATTTGGAGAGCAAGCGCTACCAATTAGAAAATGACCTATCCAACCGCGGCCGTTCGTTGGAAAACGAAATTCAGTTTTTCCAGAAGAAAGCCCAAACCATGACCCTCGATCAGGCGCGTTCCACCGAAGCGCAGCTCGGCAAGAAGCAGCAGGATTTGATCGCTTACCGCGACCGCTCGGCCCAAACTTTACAGCAGGAAGAAGCCGACAAGAACGCCGAGCTCTACGAGAACATTTACAAGTACATCGACCAGTACAATAAGGATAACAACTACGAATTTGTCCTCGGCTACTCCAAAGGCGGCGGCATACTGTACGCCAACCCCAGCCTCGACGTGACCCAGAAGATGATCGAAGGCCTGAATAAGGATTACGCCGACAAGAATAAGTCCGAAACGAAGAAGGATTCTACGGCGGTAAAGAAGTAAAATCTTGCGAGATAATATTTTCTGCTATCGAAAAAGGCCGCTCGAATGAGCGGCCTTTTTCATGCTTTAAGGTTTTACTGTATGGTGGTCTTCGACCGCCAATCCCTACACCCGACTCGAAGTCAATTTTGCGCCCAGGTACTCGCGGTTCATGCGGGCGATGTTATCCATTGAAATCTCTTTTGGGCATTCGGCCGAGCAGGCACCGGTATTGGTGCAGGCGCCGAAGCCTTCGGAATCCATTTGGGCAACCATCTTCTCGGCGCGCAGGCGTCGCTCGGCCTGGCCTTGCGGCAAGAGCGCGAGTTGCGAAATTTTGGCCGAAGTAAAGAGCATAGCCGACGAATTTTTGCAAGCCGCCACACAGGCGCCGCAGCCGATGCAGGCCGCCGACATGAATGCCTCATCGGCGTTTTCCTTGGCGACAGGCGTACTGTTGGCGTCGCGGGCGTTGCCCGTGTTAATCGACACGAAGCCACCCGCCGAAATGATACGGTCGAAGGCCGCGCGGTCCACGACTAGGTCCTTCATGACCGGAAAGGCTACTGCCCGCCACGGCTCCACCACAATGGTGTCGCCGTCGCTGAACGAGCGCATATGTAACTGGCAAGTCGCCACACCCGTGAGCGGCCCGTGCGGACGCCCGTTGATGTGCATGGCGCAGGAGCCACAGATGCCCTCGCGGCAATCGTGGTCGAAGGCAATAGGTTCTTTGTTCTCATGAATCAGCTGCTCATTGAGTACGTCGAACATTTCCAGAAAGGACATATCGGGCGAAATACCTTCTACGGGGTAGGTCTCGAGGCTTCCCTCGGCATCTTTATTTTTTTGCCGCCACACTTTCAGCGTGAGGCTCATGTTTTCTGCTGACATTGTTTTTGGGGGTTAAAGGGTGAAGGGTCAAACGGTCAAATGGCGGCTACTGCTGTCATCCCGAACACCCTTCAACTCATAAACTATAAACCGAGCGGCGTACCGCTCATGAACTCCTCTTACTTATAGCTTCGCTTCGCGATCTTGATGTTTTCGTATTCCAGTTCTTCCTTATGAAGTTGCCATTGGCTTTCGCCGGTGTTCTCCCAGGCGGATACGTACATGTAATTCTCGTCGTCGCGGGTGGCTTCGCCTTCTTCGGTCTGATACTCCTCGCGGAAGTGACCGCCGCAGGATTCATCGCGATCGAGGGCATCGACACACATCAGCTCGCCGAGTTCCATAAAGTCGGCCACGCGGCCCGCCTTGTCAAGTTCGGGGTTGAGCTCGTCGGCGCTGCCCATTACGCGGACATCCTCCCAGAAACGCTTGCGCAACGCGCGGATTTCCAGAATCGCCGATTGCAGATCTTTGGCGTTACGGGCCATGCCGCACTTGTCCCACATGATCTTGCCCAACTCCCGATGAAAATGCTCGGGTGAAGTCTTGCCCTTAATTGTGAGCAGTTTGGTGATTTTGTCCTTTACATCTTTCTCCGCCTGCTCAAAAGCGGGCTGATCGGTTGAAATCTCACCCGTCCGGATTTCGCCAGCCAGATAAGCACCCACGGTGTAAGGAATCACGAAATATCCGTCGGCTAGTCCCTGCATCAATGCCGAAGCGCCGAGGCGATTGGCTCCATGGTCGGAGAAGTTGGCTTCGCCCAGGGCGTAAAGTCCGGGTACGGTAGTCATCAGGTTGTAATCGACCCACAGGCCACCCATCGTGTAGTGAACGGCGGGATAAATCCGCATCGGCACCTGATAAGGATCTCCACCCGTGATCTGCTTATACATATCGAACAGGTTGCCGTATTTCTCCTTCACGACCTCCTTACCCATCTCCCGAATCTGCTCGTCGGTAGGATTGTCGATATTATTCTTGTTGGCTTCGCCGTGGCCGTAGCGGTTGATCGCCGCAGCAAAATCGAGATAGACAGCCATTTTTGATTGTCCGACGCCAAAACCGGCATCGCAACGCTCTTTGGCGGCACGAGAAGCAATATCGCGTGGCACCAGGTTACCGTAAGCCGGGTAGCGGCGCTCGAGGTAGTAGTCGCGCTCGGCCTCGAGAATATCGTTAGCGGGGCGGTTGTCGTTTTCTTTTTTAGGTACCCAGATGCGTCCGTCATTACGCAACGATTCCGACATCAGCGTCAGTTTCGACTGGTGCTCCCCGGAAACCGGAATGCAGGTCGGGTGAATTTGGGTAAAGCAGGGATTGCCGAAGTAGGCGCCCCGGCGGTGCGCCCGCCAGGCAGCCGTTACGTTGCAGCCCATCGCGTTGGTCGACAGATAGAACACGTTACCGTAGCCACCCGAGCACAGCAGCACGGCGTGGCCGGAATGACGTTCGATTTCGCCCGTCACCAAGTTACGGGCGATGATGCCCCGGCATTTACCATCGATCTTGACGACGTCGAGCATTTCGTGGCGCGTGTACATCTTGACGGCCCCGATGCCGATTTGCCGCTGTAAGGCCGAGTAGGCTCCTAACAGCAATTGCTGACCGGTTTGTCCGGCGGCGTAAAACGTCCGCTGCACCTGAACACCCCCGAAGGAGCGATTGGAAAGCAATCCACCGTACTCGCGGGCAAAAGGTACACCCTGGGCCACGCATTGGTCGATGATGCTGCCCGATACTTGCGACAGGCGGTAAACATTGGCTTCGCGCGAACGGTAGTCGCCCCCTTTAACGGTATCGTAGAATAGCCGGTAGATCGAGTCGCCGTCGTTTTGGTAGTTTTTGGCGGCATTGATACCGCCCTGAGCCGCGATGGAGTGCGCCCGACGGGGTGAATCCTGAAAGCAGAACGCCTTCACCTGGTAACCCATTTCGGCCAGCGAAGCCGCCGCCGAAGCGCCCGCCAGGCCCGTGCCGACTACAATCACCTCGATGCGGCGCTTGTTGGAAGGGTTGACCAACGCAACGGAAGATTTGTACCCGGTCCACTTGTCTTCCAGTGGTCCGGCGGGGATTTTAGAATCCAGTTTAGGTGATGTAGCCATAGGTCAATTTTGAATGAGTGAATGATAGAATGAGTGAATGAATGACAAAGCTTATTCTATCATTCATCACCGCGCGGGCGGCCCCGTCACTCATTCACAACTGTTTGAGGTAAAAGAAAACCGGCATGGCGGCGAAGGCTATCGGGATGATGATTGCGAAAACCCACACGCCCAGAAAGTTAAAAATCGGGTTGTATTTGGGGTGGTTGGCCCCCAGCGTTTGCCAGGCAGAGCGGAAGCCGTGCACCAGGTGGAACGACAAGGCCGCCATACCCAGAATATAGAACAAGACGATAAGCGGGTTGGCAAAAGATGCCTCGGCCTCGCGGTACAGGTCCTTTACGATAACCGTCTTACTCATGTTATCATCACTCAATCGCTCCTCCATCTTGCTGTTGAGCATGAAACCGTCGGGCATTTGCCGAGTGTTGAGAATAGTGCCTTCGGAAAGGTCGATGGTGTATTCTTTGAAGGGCAGACTACCAAATTTGTACTCGTACCAGAAATCGCCCATGTGTACCACCAAATACACCATTAGTATCGTACCCAGAATGCCCATGTTGCGGCTCGCCCAGGTGCTTTGGTTGTTTACAACGTTGTAGGTTTTTTTACCCCGCGCCTTACGATTGACGTAAGCCAGGTACAGGCCGTCGAAGGCATGAATCAAAATCAGGGCGTACAGGCCGTAGGATATGGTCTTGATGAAGGGATTGGTGGTCATGAAAACCGTGTAGGAATTGAATGCCAGGCCCTGGTCATTCTTGAACAGCTGGAGGTTTCCGGTAACGTGGACAATCAGGAACGTACACAAAAAAAGGCCCGAGAGCGCCATGATAAGTTTTTTACCGATCGAACTCGATAATGTTTGGGTAAGCCAAGACATAAATGAATTGAAAGTTGAAAGTTGATAATGAAAAATTATCGTTGCTGGTACAAAAAACATAGAGGTCCGGCGACCTTTCAAAGGTACGCGACAAACGAATCCGACACAACAACCGCCCTTCCTCTTTTGTAGGCTGCCCGGTTATTTATAATGATTTTAAGTTTTCGGGCTGCCTTGTAATTCTAACCAATCGTGCTGAAAATTTGTTTTGTTTCAATTCAATAAAAAAGCCTTATTACGAGAGCCATTGGCTATCTTCACCCTGAAATACTCCCCCGGTACACCTTTTTTTAGTGCTTTTTCGTTCAAGCCTATAATCAATACAGTCAAGCATCCTCATTTTCATGCGATCATCAATACGTTCGGTACTATTTCTCTTGTTTGTCCTGCTGGCTTTTCAGCGCGCCCACGCCACCCACGTGCGGGCGGGCGAAATCACCGCCAAGCGCATCTCGACTACCTCCCTTACCTACGAGATCACGTTCACGGGTTATTTTGATGTAGAAGGCGGGAAACCAGCGGCCGACAGCCAGGACGATGTTAAGTTCTTTGTGAATAACGACGGCCCTATTTCGGTGCCACGAGATAAATCCAAACTCCGCAACATCGGCAACAACACCACCATCAACGTTTACACTTTTGTCTACACGTTCCCGGCGCCCGGCCGTTTCCAGATTTAGACCAACCATGACAAAAGGAATGCCAAACTGCTGCACAACGGCCCGCCACCGACAAACAACCTCAGCATTTTGGTACGCAGCACACTGGTTATCAACGGAAGTCTGGGCCAAAACCGCACCCCCGTGCTACTCAATGCGCCCGTCGATATTGCGGCCATAGGTCAGCGCTACATCCACAACCCCGGCGCTTTCGACGCCGATGGCGACAGCCTTGCGTATCGGCTGACAATCCCACAGAAAGGTTCGTCGACCCGTTTGAACGGCGAAGACGTGGTGTACGACGATCCTAATGTATCGAAACCTGGTCCAAAGGAGAACGGCCAATCCCCCTCTACTTTTGGCATCAATGCTCGCACCGGAGACCTGATCTGGGACGCGCCCGCGACTGCAGGTTTATACAACGTCGCCTTCATCGTGGAGGAATGGCGAAATGGTGTTAAGATCGGTGAAATCGTGCGCGATATGCAGATTATCGTCGTCGACGCTAACAACGATCGACCCCGGCTCGACTCCATCCCGGATATTTGTGTAGAGGCCGGTACGCTCATTCAGCAGGCCATCAAGGCGACCGATAAAAATGGCGACCCGCTGATCCTGACCAGCAGCGGCGGCGTGTACCAAAGCGGCCTCATCGATCCGAAACTGGCGGAATTCCTGCTCAATCAGCCCAACCCGAGCGGACCGGGGCAGGCCGGCGCTGTGTTCCGCTGGCAGACCAGCTGTGACCACATCCGGGTCGAGCCATACGATGTATTATTCAAGGTGGTGGATACGCCCCGACCGGGCTTTCCCAATCCCACGCTATTCCGGCAATTAGCCGATATCCGCAGCCTAAAAATTAGGGTGTACGGACCCAAGCCTAAGAACCTGAAGGCCACGCCTTCGACCGCCAATGGGGGCCGCGCCTTCCAGCTCAGTTGGGACGCCTACGCCTGCCAGATACCGGGCGCACAGACGGTCATCTACCGCAAGGAGGGCTGCTCCGACTACGAACCATCGGCTTGTCAACCCGGCCTGCCGGTAGGGCTGGGCTACACCGAAATAGGCCGCGTGCCCGCGGGTACTAATACGTTTCTTGATTCGGCCAGTACACCGGGACTACGGCGCGGCGTGCAGTACAGCTATCGTCTCGTGGTGCTGTTTCCCCGGCAAGGGTCCAACATCAACGAACCCGGCTACCTCAACGGCGGCGGCACCAGTTTGCCTTCGTCGGAGTTTTGCCTGGATCTGCCGTTGCTCGTTCCCGTTATCACGAACGTGACCGTAGATTCCACCAGTACCACCAAAGGCCAGATCACCGTCCGGTGGACCCGGCCCGTCGGGCTCGATCCCAGCCTGGTCACGGGGCCCTCGCAGTACCGGCTTTACCGCGCCACCGGACTTAATGGCACCAACTTTACGCTGGTGACCACGATCGACACCCGCCTGGAAGCCGGCAAACCCGATACGCTCTTCGTAGACAAAAGCCTCAACACGACCGATAGCGCCTACCGCTATCGGCTCGAATATTATTTCACGCAAAACGGCGCGCTTACCAAGCTCGACACCAGCGAGCCCGCCAGCAGCGTGCGGCTGTCGCAGGGCCAGGCACCGTCCAAGCTCGTGCGGCTGGAATGGGTTGCAAACGTACCCTGGAAAAACACCAATCAGCGCCATCGCGTCTATCGGGAAGATCCCGCCAAGAAAGGCACCTTTAACCAAATCGCCGAAGTGGCCGTGACCGGGCCGGAGACATTCGTATACACCGACGACGGCACAGACCGCTACACGCTCGACGGCACAGCCAATGTCACGCTCGCGTCCGACATGATCTACTGCTACCGCGTCGAAACCGTGGGCACGTACGACAATCCGCGCATCAAGCCCGCTATTCTGCTCAATTTCTCGCAGGTCATCTGCGTGTCGCCCATCGACACCACCCGGCCCTGCCCGCCCGTGCTTTCACTCGACACGCTTGATTGCAGCCAATTGGCCAATGACGCCTTCTGCAATCAGACGACCTTCACAAACAACCTGTCGTGGACCTATCCCGCCAAAAACGCCCAGGGTGGCGATTGTGATCCTAATATCGTGAAGTACAATATCTATTATGGTCGCTACGCCGACGAAACCCCGGTGCTGCTGACGTCGATCGTGCCGCCGCCCACGCCGCCCGCCACCACCTACGCGCATACCGGTCTAAGTTCGTTTGCGGGTTGCTACTACGTCACGGCGGTGAACCGCTTTGGCAACGAAAGCGCGCCGAGCAACATCGTCTGTAAAGACAACTGCCCGCAGTTCGCCCTGCCCAACGTGTTTACGCCCAATGGCGACGGCAAAAACGACACCTTCCGCCCGCTGAGTTGCCCGGCCTTCGTCGAGACGGTCAACTTCACGGTTTACAACCGCTGGGGAGCCAAGGTTTTCGAGACCAACGACCTCAACCTCAACTGGGACGGCAAGTCCTCGAATGGGCAGGATTTGGCCGCCGGGCAGTACTTCTACGAAGCCACCGTCACGTTCCAGTCGGTAAACCGGCCAAGTCAGCCGCTGGTACTTAAAGGCTGGATCCAACTGCTGCGCTGATGAATGTGGTCTATTTCGATGGCGTCTGCAACCTGTGCAACGCTGTCGTCAATTTTCTGATCGATCAGGATACGGGAGGCAAGCTCAAATTTGCCTCCCTGCAATCCGAGGCGGGCGAAGCCACGCTGCAAGCGCTCGGGCTATCGACGGAATCCTACGACAGCTTTATTTTTTCAAAAAATGGCAAGGTCTTTCACAAAAGCACCGCCGCGCTGGAAGTACTCAAGACGCTGGACGGCGGCTGGAAACGGCTCTACTACACGCTCATTATTTTTCCCCGTCCGCTACGCGACTGGGTCTACACCCTGATTTCCGAAAACCGCTACCGCTGGTTCGGTCAACGCGCCCAATGCCGCCTTCCCACGCCGGAGTTGCGCGAGCGGTTTATTGATTAATTTTGACGGGGCCGCCCCCCACGATGAGTGCATAGTGCCAGGCTGGAATGTTAGGATATTGCTTAATTGCGACTATTCCAGTATTCACTCGTTCAAAACTCACTCATTCAAAATTAACATGAAGGCATACATCTTTCCCGGCCAGGGCTCCCAGTTTGTGGGCATGGGCTACGACTTGTACCAGAATTCGGCCCGCGCCAAAGCATTATTTGAAGAGGCCAACGGCATTTTAGGATTTGAGCTCACCAAAGTAATGTTTGAGGGCACCGACCAGGACCTGAAACAAACTAACGTCACGCAGCCTGCCATCTTTTTGCACTCGGTGGTACTCGCCGCCGTAACCGACGGCTTCGCACCCGACATGGTTGCGGGGCACTCGCTGGGTGAGTTTTCGGCGCTGGTCGCGGCGGGCGGCCTTTCGTTGGCCGACGGGCTAAAACTGGTGAGCCAGCGCGCCGACGCCATGCAGCAGGCCTGCGAGCGCGAGCCCTCCACGATGGCAGCCATCTTGGGCTTGAGCGATGAGGTGATTGAGGAAATATGCGTGTCGATTACGGACGAAGTCGTCGTCCCGGCCAACTACAACTGTCCCGGCCAGGTCGTGATTTCGGGTAGTATGGAAGGCATCCGCATCGCCTGCGAAAAGATGAAGGAGGCCGGGGCCAAGCGCGCTTTACCGCTGCCCGTCGGCGGGGCATTTCACTCGCCGCTTATGGAGCCCGCGCGGGCGCAATTAGCGCGCGCTATCGCCGTCACGCCGTTGCAGGCACCGCGTTGCCCCATCTACCAAAACGTCACGGCGGCAGCCTCAACCGATGTCGAAACAATCAAGGCCAATCTCATCGCGCAGCTCACGGCGCCTGTTCGCTGGACGCAATCGGTGGAGGCGATGGTGCGCGACGGGGCTGATTCGTTCGTGGAATGCGGGCCCGGCAAGGTGTTGCAAGGGCTGGTCAGGAAGATCACGACGAGCGCTGAAATCAGCGGACTTTAATTTTTTTCAATTAAAACTTGACAAGTAAGTATAGAAACTTTACTTTTGCACTACCATTTCAGGAATTGGCAGGTGGTGTAAAGGTAGCACAGGAGATTTTGGTTCTCTTAGCCAGGGTTCGAATCCTTGCCCGCCAACTACAAAATGTGAAAGACTGCTCGGAAACTTCCGAGTGGTCTTTTTTGTGTCTACCCCTTCCTCAATCACATCGGTACAATCAATTTAAAAATCAGCAATTAACTGGAACCTTGATCTGAAATTTATCAGCCAAAATCCACCTAGTAACTATCCTCTTGAAAAACTTGGTTAAGTACACTTTTTCCGTACCTTGGTCACCGAATTGTAAAAAAAGCGGTTCATGTCGCCGAAATTCAATTCATTCCGTTATCCAATACCTACTTATACACTACTAAAACATCTAGAAAAATGGCAACAACCGCAGTAATCGAGGCAAAGGCAAAAGCAAAAGTTAAAAAGCGCGACCGCGAGCGCACCAAAGGCAAAATACTAAAATCGGTGGGTAAGGTCATCGAAAAATACGGTACCGAAAAAGTGGGCGTCAACCTGATCGCCCGCGAAGCGGGAGTCAACAAGGTGCTCATCTACCGCTACTTCGGTGGCGTCGACGGGCTCATGGAACAGTACGTGAAGACGGGAGAGTACACTTCCACGTCGAGCTACGACTACATAGACAACATGGAAACGCCTGCCCCCGGAAAGCGCGCGGAAGCCTGGGCCAAGGTACTTACCACCGCAATTCACGACCTGCGTAGCCGCAAGTCCACGCGCGAGCTGATCCGTTGGGAAATCGGCGTGGGCAAGCCCGTGCTATCCGATGCCCGCAATGATGTCGGCGCCAAGATGATCGAGAAAATAGGTGATATTCCCGGTTACCCCGATACGAATGCGCTGGTTGCCGTGCTCATGGCGGGCATCTACCACCTGACCGTTTCGGCCGACTACCGCGACAAGATGATGAACGTCGACCTGCAATCGGAGGAGGGCTGGGAGCGCATCGAGAAAGTAGTGGTAGACACGATCATGTGCCTCAACAAATAAAGAAGTCCGGCGAAATTCGTCCAGTCCTTTTCTGTTAAAACAGGAAAGGACTTTTTTTATGCTTTGGCCCAAAGCCAAGTATCTTTGCGCAGTTATTTTCAAAAGCGGCGGCCGACCGCACTCCAAGCTTTATTTTCAATTACCTAATTGAGTGTTCTAAAAAAACTGGCGGGCGATACCGCTACTTACGGCGTCAGCACCATGCTGGGGCGACTGCTGAACTACCTGCTGGTGATCATCTACTCGGATTTCGACCCGTCGTTGATGGCCATCCAGGTGCAGCTTTACACTTACGCAGGATTTTTCTTCATCATCTACACCTTCGGGATGGAGACTTCGTTCTTTCGCTTCGCCCGCAAGGAGAGCGACGGACCGGGCTACTACAATCTCATACTGAGTGCGGTCATCACGGTGAGCGTCCTGATTTCTACCTTCATTATCGTGTTTGCCGAACCCGTCGCTCACCTCATCGAGTACCCCGAGGAGGCCATGCTGGTGCGGCTGATGGCGATTATTATGGCTACTGATGGCATCATGGCCATCCCTTTTGCGCGGCTGCGGTTGGAACGTAAATCTGCCAAATTCGTGCGGGTCAGAATCATCAACATCTTGCTCAACATTGGCCTAAATATCTTTTTCCTCGTCTTTTGCCGTAACGTTTACGAAGGCGACTGGTTGCCCGCACTGCGGCCGCTGGTGTCCCTCATCTACTTCCCCGACATTCCGGCGGCCTATATCGTCATCGCCAACCTGATCGCCAATCTCACTTTTTTCTGGTTTTTGCGGCAAGAGCTGCGTGACTTTCGCTTTGTCTGGGACTGGAAGATTTTCCGACCGGTCTGGGTATACGCGCTGCCCATCATGGTTATGAACATCGCGGGCGTCACCAACCTGCTCTTCGACCGCATGTTCCTGCAGTACCTGCTGCCCGACGGTTTCTATCCCAGCCGTACCACCCGCGATGCCATCGGAATTTATGGGCAGACGCTCAAGCTGTCGATCTTCATGAATCTGGCGATACAAGCCTTCAAATACGCCGCCGAACCCTTCTTTTTTTCCAAGGCCGAAGACAAAAACGCGCCCGAAGTCTTCGCCGATGTCATGAAGTGGTTTGTGATCGTTTGCGTGTTGATGGGCGTGGGCATTTGCCTCAATCTGCCTGTGCTGGCCGAGATTTTCCTGCGGCGCAAAATTTACCATGAGGGCCTGCCCGTGGTGCCGTGGCTGCTGCTGGGCTTTCTGTTTTTGGGAATTTACTACAACCTCGCCACTTGGTTCAAGCTTACCGACAAAACCCAGTACGGAACCTACCTGACTATCGCCGGAGCTGCCATCACGGCCTTGCTCAACCTGCTACTCGTGCCACGCATGGGGTACCTAGGCTGCGCGCTGGCGTTTGCGGCCTCGTCGGTCGTGATGACGGCGCTCTGCTACCTATTCGGACAAAAGTTTTATCCCGTCCCCTACCGCGTGGGTTCGGCGCTGGGTTACGTGCTTTTCGGGGGACTCGTGGTGGCCGCCGCTTCACTGCTGCCCAAACAAAATTTTGGCATGGCGCTACTTTTCGGAGTAATGGGAACGGCGATATTCGCGGCTATCATACTTGTCATAGAACGAAATACACTGCCACCACGCTTCCGGCGGTATCTTGGGAAATGAGGTACTTGATACTTAGTACTCTGTACAATTACTCCCGCATTTCCCGCAATAACTTATTGGAGAAGACGAACTCGTTAAGTTCCTTCACGTCGGCGTGCATGATTTCCTTGTTATCCCCTTCCCAGAGTTTTTTTCCTTCGTGCAGAAAAATAACGTTGTCGCCAATTTCCATAACAGAATTCATGTCGTGGGTAATGACGACGGTCGTGATCTTGTACTCGTCGGTAATTTCCCGTATCAAAGCGTCGATCTTAACGCCCGTGAGCGGGTCGAGGCCCGAGTTGGGCTCGTCACAAAAGAGGTACTTGGGGTTCATCACGATAGCGCGGGCGATGGCAACGCGCTTTTGCATCCCGCCGCT
>JBBSSJ010000069.1:0-17343 GCA_038242095.1 Cytophagales bacterium | reverse complement strand
CTGATGCTGCCGGGCGCGATGTGTCCCGGCCAACGGGCGATCATGGGTTCCCGAATGCCGCCCTCGTACAAATCCTGTTTGTAGCCCCGGAAAGGGCCGTTGCTGTCGAAACGTTCGTTCACGGCTTTCACGGGACCGTTGTCGCTGGTGAACAAAACGATGGTATTGTCGTCGATTCCAAGTTCTTTCAGCAGCGTCATCATGCGGCCCATGTCGCCGTCCAGGCGGGTAATCATAGCAGCGTAATTCTTCTCGGTTTGCGACCAGTTTTTGTCGGTGTAGGGTGCGTCGGTCGGCACCTCGAACTTACCGTGCGGAATGGTGTAAGGCAGATACAGGAAAAAGGGTCGGGCCGCGTTCGGTCGGGCCGCTTTAGGCTTTTCCTGGCTTTGGCGAATGTAGTTCAGCGCGGCTTCGGCGAATACGTCGTGGCTGTAGGTATTTCGCTGGTCGTTTTGGTTTCCCGGCAGCGGATATTTCTTCTCATTTTCCCAAAGGTAGGGGATGTAGTAGTCATGGGCTTTGCGCTGGTCGAGATGGGCCAGAGTGTAGTCGAATCCCTGCCGATTGGGACCGCCGACCGAACCGGGACCGCCCAGTCCCCACTTGCCCAGCAGGGCAGTGCGGTAGCCTTTGGCTTTCAGTAGTTCGGCCACGGTCACTGTCGAGTCAGGAATGGGCAGATTGCCTTCAGTTTCGTAAGGGTAGTTGCCCCGGATGTAGGCGTGTCCGGTGTGCAGGCCCGTCATCAATGAAGCGCGGGAAGGGGCACAAACTGTACTCCCCGCGTAAAACTGCGTGAATTTCATGCCTTCTCTGGCCAATCGGTCTATGTTGGGCGTGTGGATCAATTCCGGCCCTGCCTCGGCGGATCGGTAACAGCCCAAATCGCCGTACCCCATGTCGTCGGCCAGGACGAAAATGATGTTAGGCTGGGGGGGCAGAGCCGGGTGATCTGGAGTAGTTATGGCAGCGGATAGGACAGACACCACAAACGATGCCAGCAGGACTTTTTTGATCATAATGCTTTTTCTAGAGAGTAGATGCCTAAATTTATAAAATGTCCCGACGAACGTCAGGATGAAAAGCATTGCCTGAATGAGTGGGGAGAGATTGAAAAGTTTCGGGGTTACCCTAAAATATAAGGAACAACCCTTTTCTTGGAATAAAAGCCAAATCTTAGGTCAATGTCCCATCCTGCCGTGCTATATTTTCAAAATATTTCAACCTTTCTATTTACCTATCGCCTGAGATGGTCCGGTTTATCGGCACAGTGAACTTGCTTAACTTATCTCATAGTTCATGTCATAATTCAAAAATCAGATACCCTTCCATTTATTTTTGCAAACATTCCCTTATCTTCTCCTCTAGAAACGCTCATCGAAGATCCCGGTCAATTGTTACTGCTATTCAATGCGCGTGTCGTCGCGTTCCACCCACGTTCCAAGGCCTCAATGAAAGTCAATTCTTCAATCACCATATACGATCCGCTCGGCGATTTTCCAAATAGTTTCGTCGTAACCAATGCCCAGGCCCGGTGCCGAGGGAATTGTCATGATACCATTTGGATACTTGTCCCCGAAAGCCCTAATCTGTGGATTGTGCATGGTGAATCGGTCCCAGCGGGCCTGATCGCCGTCGCCCTTGATGATAGTCTTCACGAAGCGGTAGGGATCCGTCAGGTTGTCGGTACCGGGCATTTGGGCAGCTGCCTTTGACCCGAGGCAGGTCAAGGCCAGCAGAAACAATAATCCATAGATTGTCAGCATGGGCAGTTTTTCCATTTTATTAACATCAATTGGTCAGCCACTTCATGCGGTTTTCTAAAAACGAACCATCGTTGGCCTGGGGTTTGCCCGTTGTGCTTCGGCCGTTCTGCACTTAATCTCTTTAGCAATTCGGTGAGTTCCTTCACCACCTGCGGGTAATTGGCCTGCACGTTTCGGGTTTCGGCCACGTCGCTTTCCACGTCATACAGTTGCACGGCAGGCAGATAGGCATCTTGCCCGCCTGGCTTTGGGTCGGACCAGCCGCCCGAACCGGGACAAAGCTCCAACGTCCACCTACCCCGCCGGATGGCGAAGCTGCCGTTGATGGAATGATGAACTACCGCTTCTCTGGCGTATCGGGGAGAAGCGGGATTTGTAAACAGCGGCAGGATGCTGAAGCTGTCCTCCGCTTCGTCGTCGGCCAGAGAGTATTCAGAAATGCTGGCAAATGTGGCCATGAAATCGTTCAGGCAGATGGTTTGGCCGGAGCGTTGACCGCCGACTTCTATGCCCCGGCGGGCGTTTGCACTCGAACCAGGGCCAGCCTGATGACGGGCAGCTACCCCAAGCGCGTGGGCCGGCACGTGGCGGTTCTGCCACCGGACACCCACAACGGATTGAATCCTGACGAAATAACGATTGCCGAATTATTGAAGGGGCAGGGCTACACCTCGGGCTGTATCGGCAAGTGGCACCTCGGCCTGCTCCCCGAAGTGATGCCCAACGCCCAGGGGTTCGATTACTACCACGGTATGCCGGGGCCTAATCACGGCCGATCAGACCTTTACCGCAACACAGCCCTGTTGAAAAAGAACAGTGAGGTAGAATATGACCGGATAACCCAGGACTATACGAAGGAGGCGGTTTCCTTCATCCGGCAAAACAAGGGAAAGCCCTTCTTCTTGTACATGGCGCACAGTGCAATCCATATTCCACTCTTTGCATCCAAAGAGTTCCGTCGTCATGACGGGGAAAATGGCCTATACCGCGATACGGCCGAAGAACTCGATTGGAGTTGTGGCGAGCTACTCAAAGAACTGGAAGCATCCGGAATCCTAGACAACACCATCGTGGTATTTACTTCCGACAACGGACCATCGGGCGTGGCAGCCCCTCCCCTGCACGGGGGAAAAGGCAGCACCTGGGAGGCGGGCTTCCGGGTGCCCCTAATCGTCCGCTGGCCGGGGCAAATTCCGGCCAGAAGCGTTTGCCGGGAATTGGCCACCATCATGGATTTTTAACCTACCCTGACCAAACTGACAGGTGCCATAATCCCCACCGACCGAAAAATCGACGGTCACGATATTTTTCCGCTGATGCAGGGTAAGAATGCCAAATCTCCCTATGATTTTTTGTGCTACTACGGGCGTGATGGAGAACTAGCTGCCATCCGAAAAGGCGATTGGAAACTTCATTTTCTTGAATCCAGCGAAAAGTGGGGGGGTAAGCAGCCCGTGAAAGAGTCCCTGCTGGATACGAAGCCCACTATGCCGCTACCCTGGCTCTACAACCTTGCCACCGACATCGGAGAGACCAGGAATGTCGCTGATGGTAAAGCCAAAGTGGTCGATCGGTTGACAAAGCTGGCCCATACTTTTGATTCGGAACTCACGACGGAAATCCGGCCATCTTATGTAGAAAAGTGAGACGCCTTAAAGACTACGTGGTCTGTGGAAAGTCTACTAAATAAACGCTTTTGCCCGGCATAGCCTATATTGCCTGGGGTTTGCTCCATTAATACCCCTGTATAAATTGCCGTTTTGATTTGTTAAATATCAGGCAATTGTTAACAATCGTCAGCCCATTCTAAAACCTTGATTGGAGCAGTAGAAGCCAGAAAACCAATGCTTTTACAAGGGTCGATAGTCGATTCATTATTTTTTCTAAACCTTACGTCAATGAAGATCTACTACTTCCACAAATTCCCCATTCCAGTATGCCCCAAATCGGCCAGTTTACGGTGCGCCCTACTGATCTGTCTGACCATCGCGCTGGAACATGTACAAGCCAGCCCAACCGCCACCTATGCTGCAGGTGGAAAAGTTCTGCCTGTTTTTCGTAACGGCTCCTCTACAAAGGTGCAAACCCTAACAGGTACAGTAACGGATGAGAACGGGTCAGGTTTGCCAGGCGTCAGCATTCTGATCAAAGGTACCCAACGCGGCACCACGACCGACACCAAAGGGCAGTACCAACTGGAACTGCCGAACGGATCGGTGACGTTGGTATTTTCCTTCGTGGGCTACTTATCACAGGAAAAAGCGGTTTCCGGAAGTCAGAGCATTTTGAACGTAGGCCTGACACCCGACACCCAGACGCTCGACGAAATGATCGTGGTCGGGTACGGCTCGGTGAAGAAAAGTGACCTGACCGGATCGGTGGCTTCCATCAAGGTGGGTGAGGTACAGCAATCCCCGATCTCGGCCATCGACCAGGGTCTGGCGGGACGCGCACCGGGCGTGCAGGCGACGCAAACCTCCGGAATGCCCGGCGCTATCGCCTCTATCCGTATTCGGGGTTCCAGTTCGCTACAGGGGGGCAACGAGCCGCTTTACGTCATCGACGGAGTACCCGTGTACAGCGGCGGCGGCTTCGGCGACACGGGTGGTAATGGCCGCATGAGCCCGCTGTCCACCATCAATCCCGCCGATATCGAAAGCATGGTAATCCTTAAAGATGCCTCATCAACCGCCATTTACGGCGCCAGAGCGGCCAACGGCGTAGTGCTCATCACTACCAAGACTGGTAAAGCGGGGCGCGACGCCATTTCGCTGGACTCCTACTACGGCATCCAGAATGTGGCGCGCAAAATTCCCGTACTGGACGGTAGCCAGTATGCCACGCTGGTCAACGAGGCCTATACAAATGAGGGCCTTAAAGCACCTTATGACGCTAACTTCATCGCCAATATCCCCAACAACGGTCAAAGAACCGAATGGCAGAACGAAATTTTCCGCTCTGCACCCATGCAGAATCATCAGCTTTTCTTCTCGGGCGGCGATACCAAGACCACCTACGCCATTTCACTGAACTACCTCGACCAGCAGGGGATTATTCTCGGCTCTAACTTCAATCGACTGGGCGGGCGCATCAACCAGAGTCGACAGGTTAACAAGCGCTTCAAGGTAGGTTCACACCTGAACGTTAGCCGCACGAACGCCAAGTCGGTCGAGACCGATGCGGGCGGACAGGGCGGCGTGGTTACGGGAGCTTTGAAATTTAATCCCGCTTTACCGATCTACGAGGACTATGAAAAAGGCATTTACGCGCAGGTCAACACGCCCGGCAGCTTATACCCTAATCCGGTGGCTACGGCGCGAGAATTGAAAATTACCAACAAAACCACCCGGATGCTCGGCGACGTGTCGGGCGAGTTGGAGATCATCCCCGGTTTACGGGCCAAGGTGATGTTTGGCCTGGATTACTTCGCCACCAAGGCCCAGAACTACGTACCTTCCACCATCTACCAAAGCGCGGGGCAGGCCGTGGCCAGCATTTCTGACGCTACCTATACCAATTGGCTGAACGAAAATACACTCGGCTATTCCCGGACGTTCAATGCCGATCATACGATTAATGCCGTAGGAGGCGTAACTTTCCAGCGGAACGTTTCCGAGAATCTATCCGCAGGCTCGCAGGGATTTGTAAATGACGTATTGCAGGACTATGACCTCGGCACCGGGGCCATCCACAACAAGCCCGCATCCGGACTGACCCAATGGAGTATGATGTCACTTCTGGGTCGGGTGAATTATAACTACAAAAGCAAGTACCTGCTGACCGTAAGCGGGCGCTACGACGGCTCCTCGCGCTTTCCAACGAAGGCCAGCGGTGGTTCGATCTGGTACGGACAGACCGTTTTGTGACCGTGATGAAGAGCCACGGTGAGAAAGAAGCCAAACTGGCCGAAACCAGCAAAACGATCATTGCCGCCAACGTGAAGGACTATCAGGTTCTGTTCCCGATTCCCCAGGTGGAACTGGACATCAATTCTTTACTGACTCAGAATCCCGGATATTGATCAGTTTTAGAAACGTTATTAACAAAGATTTCAAATCACGCATGAAGTACCTCACTCTGCTTTTTCTGGCTCCGCTGCTTTCTTATTCCCAAAGTCAGCCCAGGCCCAATATTATATTTATTTTTTCCGACGACCATGCCTATCAGGCCATTGGTGCCTACGGTAACAAGATCGCCAAAACCCCAAATATAGACCGTATTGCCAGGGAAGGGGCTTTGTTTACCAATTGCTTCGTGACCAACTCCATCTGTGGGCCGAGTCGGGCCACCTTGCTGACTGGGAAGTACAGCCACATGAACGGCTACAAGCGCAATGACAACACGATTTTCGATACCGACCAGACGCTTTTCTCCAAAGAATTGCAAAAGAACGGCTACCAAACAGCCTGGATTGGCAAAATGCACCTGAATAGTCTACCCGTAGGCTTCGACTATTGGAACATCCTGCCCGGCCAGGGACAGTACTACAATCCTGATTTCATCAGTCAGCCCAACGACACTACCCGCTATACAGGCTACGTCTCGGATCTCATCACGCAGTTTTCGACCGAATGGCTGGCCAAGCGCGACGACACCAAGCCGTTTTTTCTCATTGTCGGCCATAAGGCCACCCACCGTTCGTGGCTCCCCGCCCTGGAAGATTTGGGCGCCTACGACAACGTCACCTTCCCGCTGCCCACTAATTTTTACGACAATTACCAGGGCAGAAAAGCCGCTCAGCAGCAGGACATGAGTGTGGACAAAACCATGCGCATGAAGGAAGACCTGAAAGTTTTTCCCGATTACGACAAGGGCTATTTATATGCCCGGATGAATTCCGAACAGCGGAGAATTTTTAAAACCTACTACGACAAGGTAGCCCGCGAGGCGGAAGATAAAAACCTGACGGGCAAAGCCCTTATCGAGTGGAAATTTCAGCGCTACCTGAAAGACTATTACGCCACGGCTAACGGCCTGGACCGTAACATCGGCAAACTGCTGGACTACCTGGATGAGAGCGGCCTGGCCAAAAACACTATCGTGGTTTATTCATCCGATCAGGGTTTTTATCTGGGCGAACACGGCTGGTTCGACAAGCGATTTATCTACGAGGAATCGTTGCGGACGCCGCTGATCGTGCGCTATCCGGGCGTGGTGAAGCCGGGTACGAAGATAAACGAAATGGTGCTGAATATCGACTGGGCACCGACTGTTCTGGACATGGCCTCGGCCAAAATTCCGTCCGATATCCAGGGAAAATCTTTCCTGCCGCTCCTGAAAGCCCCACGGTCCGCTAGTGTACCGTGGCGGAAGGCAGTCTATTACCATTACTACGAATTTCCCCTGCCCCACCATGTCTATCCCCATTTTGGGATCCGAACCAATCGCTACAAGCTGGTCTATTTCTACGGGGGAGCGGATTCGTGGGAGTTGTTTGATCTTCAGAAAGACCCCCACGAAATGACCAACGCTTACGGGCAGGCGGGTACGGAAAAAATCACCGCCAGTTTGAAGGCCGAATTGAAGCAACTCATGCAAGAGTATAAGGATCAGGAAGCTTTGAAGATTCTGGCAGAGGCTAAAAGTAAGCATTGAGAAAATCATGAGAAAGTTTTTGGGAGAGAAAGCAGCTCTTTTTGTGGTACTAGCTGCTCTGGCGTTTGGTTGTCAGAACGAAACAAGCAGCGGGGATTCGTCGGTGGCGACGCCAGGTGAGGTACCCCTGAGTACCATCGCCGAAGGCAAAGGCGACACCACGGGCATGAGGTACATTCCGGGGGGCACCTTCCTGATGGGCTCCGACGAATTCCCCGATTCCCGGCCCGTGCACAAGGTGAGGGTGGATGCTTTTCACATGGACCAACACGAGGTCACCAACGCCGAATACGCCCGGTTTGTGGAAGCGACCCACTACAAAACCATCGCCGAAAGACCCCTGAACCCCGCCGATTATCCGGGGGTACCTGTGGACAAACTGGTGCCTGGCTCAGCCGTATTTACACCTACCCCCACTTCCGTTTCGCTGGACAATCCGCTGCAATGGTGGAACTACGTGGCGGGGGCGGACTGGGCGCATCCCGAGGGGCCGGAAAGCTCTATCAAGGGGCGCGAGAACCTACCCGTGGTACAGGTATCGTATGAAGACGCCGCCGCCTACGCCGGTTGGGCCGGCAAGCGGCTACCCACCGAGGCGGAATGGGAGTTTGCCGCCCAGGGGGGCCGGGGCAACCACACCTACTACTGGGGCGATCAACTCAAACCCGGCAACAAATGGGTGGCCAATATTTATCAGGGTAGCTTCCCGGACAAGAATCTGAAGGAGGACGGGTACGCTGGAGCCGCGCCGGTCAAATCGTTTCCAGCCAACCCCTACGGCCTGTACGACATGGATGGCAACGTGTGGGAGTGGTGTCAGGACTTGTACCGTCCCGATGCTTACCAGAACAGCGCATCCAACAACCCCAAAGGCCCCACGGATAGCTACGATCCCGAGGAACCTGGTGCCACCAAGCGCGTGCAGCGCGGGGGGTCTTTTCTGTGCAGCGACGAGTACTGCATTCGCTACAAGGCGGGTAGCCGGGGAAAAGGCGAGGTAACCAGCGGCAGCAACAACCTGGGTTTTCGCTGTGTGGTGGGTGCCAAATAGCTAAATATCGAAAAATTGCAGGAAGGCGTTTTGCATCATGGGTGTAATTAAAAAAAGGGTACACTAGCCGGGCCACGTTTCATAAAAAAGACCTTTAAACTTGATGTTGACTAATGAGATATCTCCTGCTTCTGTTCCTGGGGCTTCTCGGACTAGGCTATTCGCAAAAAGGCCAAAAGCCCAACATTCTATTTATAATGTCCGACGACCACACGTCGCAGGCCTGGGGCAATATTTACAAAGGCGGATGCTTCCTGTTTTTTTTGGCGCTGTATGTTGGGAGAGACTCAAAAAGTGTGATGGTTCGCCGTTGCGGGGCAATCTTGGTTGAGCGGCAATCGGGGCGGGCTACTCCGGAACCTGGCGAAAGCCCGGATACCGTTGCCAAAAACAGTCGTTCCACTCCTAATTCAGCCCTTTATTGCGAGCTAGTGACAACAAATGCGCTCCTTTCTTGATCCACTGCATCTGCTGGCGCTTGACAAACCGTTTGACAATTACAGAGTTAACCGTCGACTCCACAAAGCCCGTCGACACCCGTTCTCCGTAACGGTGGCGCTCCGAGTAACCTGCGATAGAGGCTGAATTTTGACGAACGTGGAAACTTGGAAGCTTTTACCTTTACCAGCATGCAGGAGCCTGTTATTAAGACTATCACACAAAAATCTAAAGAATCACCGGTGGGCATAGTCATAAAGATGTTCAGGTTCGTATTGTTGATGGAGTACATTAGAAAGGTTTGCTGCTTTAATTTCCAGAACCTGTCTGTGAAATGTCCATGAAAGAGATCGAACCGCGATGGGGAGAGCAATTTCCACCCCTGCGCCAAAGCAGTTGGCAGGTGATGCACGCACGTAATGGGTGTCGGTTCAAAACCATTTTCAACTCAGATAAGCTGACTTCAGAAGCGGCGACGGGGTAATGCATCAAAAAAAAGTACTAGTGCTTGTGATTGCGGCCTACCTTTTGATTTCATCCCAAATGGTGGGCAAGCGCTTGCCCGATAGGGGAATAGCGACAGAGTACGCTTTGCAATACTATCGGGAAAATGCGGTAGCGTTTGCTGGAAAAACCAAAATTCTTGAACAGGACATCAAAAGCCTATCCAGCGATTCCGCCACGCGACAAAAGGCAATCGGGAGCTTAACGAACTGTCGCCTGCAATACAAGAAAATTGAATTCTTTACGGCTTACTTTTTCGGTAGTGAAACCAGATTGATCAATGCGGCACCGGTTTATGAAGTGGAAGAGCCAACTCTGGAGTTGGCCGAGCCCACGGGATTGCAACAAATCGAGGCGCTGCTTTTCGATGAGAACCACCTCCGGCATAAACCCGAACTGATTCTTCAAATAGAGCTTTTGCAGAACACCGCATCGGGTCTCTCAGCGCTGCTGTACCATTTCGAGCTTACGGATGCTCAACTATTGGAGAGTCTGCGTATCAATCTAATTCGCGTGATCACCTTGTCCATTTCAGGCTATGATGCGCCGGAGTTGAAGACCGGGATCCGGGAAGCGGCGGTGGCCATGAACGCCATGAATGAGATCCTTGAGCCTTTTACCAGCAAAAAAAACAGCCCCGAGGCCGAAGAGCTGAAAAGGATTCTCAACCAAACGATCGAGTACCTGGACCGTCATCCTGATTTCAATACCTTCGATCGAATGACTTTCCTGAGATCGTACGCGTTGCCACTACAAGCCGTATTGGCAACGACGATCCGGAGTTGGGATCTGGAGTTGCAGACGGAGAATAATCTGAACTACCGGGCCGACAATCTATTTTCAAAAGATGCCATCCGGTTCGGTACCGCCGGGCTCCCGTCAAAAACAGAAAAGTCGAAGCGTTTACTCGGCGAGAAGTTATTTTCTGAAACCGCACTATCGGGCAATGACGAAAGGAGCTGCGCCACTTGCCATCAACCCGCCCGGTTTTTTAACGACAACCTGACCAGAAGTGCTGCGGCAAGTCCCGACTCAACCCTGAAAAGGAACACCCCTACCCTACTGTACGCTTCGGCGCAACATAGCCAATTTTGGGACGGACGCGCGGAAAGTCTCGAAGCACAAATTGTCCATGTCATCTTCAATCCGCTGGAATTGAACGCTGATCCAAACCGTATCTCCAAAGAGATCTTAAAGTCGAAAGACTACGAAAAGCTACTTTCGGAATCTTTCCCGGAGGTTGACAGCCAGGATTTTACCTTAAAGGAAATTGCCGAAGCCCTGGCAGGGTATCTGACCACGCTGCATCCTCTCAACTCTCCCTTCGACCAGTACATCAACGGAGACCCGGCAGCCATGACCGGTCGGCAGATCAACGGTTTTAATGTGTTCATGGGTAAAGCACAATGCGGCACCTGTCACTTTTTGCCCTTTTTCAATTCCCTGCTGCCGCCTCATTACGCCATTTCTGAGGTGGAGGTACTGGGGACGCCCGCTGACGCGGATTTGGATCATCCAAAAAAGGACGTCGACCGGGGGAGGCATGGTATGTATCCCATCCATTTTTACGACGGCGCCTTCAAGACGCCTACCGTCCGAAATGCCGCCAAAACCGCCCCGTACATGCATAATGGTGCTTTTGAAACGATAACCCAGGTGATAGAATTCTACAACCGGGGCGGCGGTACCGGTATCGGACTGGATCTGCCCGACCAGACTTTGTCGGGCAAGCCCTTGCACTTAACCGCCTCCGAAATGGAGGACATTTCCCTATTCATTGAATCCCTGACTGATAAAATTTAACTTCATTTTACAACTGCAACCCATGAGGTACCTTAAGACCGTTTTCCTGCTGGCCCTGGCCATCACTGCCTACGGACAATCCAACACAAAGCAAGTTCCCAGACCCGCAAAAAAACACTTGAAAGGCGTTCAGGCCGAACTGATCCGGGGGCCTTACCTGCAAAAAGCGAGTCCCACCAATATAACGGTGCGCTGGCGAACCAATGTGTACGACCGAAGCCGGGTAATGTATGGTCAGAATTTGAGTGAATTGGAATACTTCGTGGATGACTCCACGCTGGTCTCCGAGCATAGCATTCAGCTCGACAACCTGAAACCCAATACCCGATACTATTATACCATCGGCAATCTGGCGGACACGACCATCCAGGGTGATGCCAGTAACTATTTCGTCACCTTACCGGAAAAAGACAGCGAACAATTAATCCGTATTGCGGGGTTTGGCGATTGTGGCAACAACTCCATCAACCAGAGAAAAGTACGGGACGCGGTGGAGGATTACATTGCCGGCAAACCCCTGACGGCCTGGATCCTGATGGGCGACAATGCCTATTCGGACGGAAGTGATGCGGAGTACCAGATAAAGTTCTTTAATAACTATAAGGACAATTTGCTGAAAAAATACGCCTTGTTCCCCTCTCCCGGCAACCATGACTACCGCGACTTCCCTTCCGCCTCCTTCAACGACCAGTACAAGATGGCGTACTATCAGAATTTTACCATGCCTACCGAGGGCGAATCTGGCGGAGTGGCCTCACATACCCAATCCTATTATTCGTACGATATCGGCAATACCCATTTTCTGTCCTTGGACAGCTACGGCCCCGATATAAAGGGTACCTATATGGTCGATAAAATGAGCGAACAGGCGGAATGGCTGAAAAGAGATCTGGCGGCTAACCAAAGCAAATGGGTGGTGGCTTACTGGCATCACCCGCCCTACACGATGGGCTCGCATAATTCCGACACGGAAAAGGATTTGATTGCCATCCGGGAGAATTTCATCGAGAATCTGGAAGACCTGGGGGTCGACTTAATCATTTGCGGACATAGCCACGTGTACGAACGGAGCAAACTTATCAAAGGACACTACGGGATGGAAGCCACCTACGATCCCAAGAAACATGAAGTCAGTTCTTCGACCGGATTGTACGATCAAAGTAAAAATTCGGCTCCCTACCTCAAGAAAAGTAACGACAGTCAGGGTACTGTGTATGTGGTCAGCGGCTCATCGGGGGCCTTGGGCGGACATAAGCCGGGGTACCCCCATAACGCCATGTACTACTCCGAGAATGAGGTAGGGGGTGCGGTGATGCTGGAAATCGAGGGGAATAAGCTGGACCTGAAATGGGTTTGCTCCGACGGAGAGATCCGGGACCATTTTACGATGATGAAGGATGTGACCAAAGCAGAGGAAAAGCTATTGTTGAAAGACCAGATTTTGGACAAACATAAAACCAGGTGAGTGCCAGAATCTTGGGAGTGGGGTGAGATGGTCCGGTTTATCGACACAGTGAACTTGCTTAACACAACGCTGACTTATTGAACAAAAATAAGGCTACGTGGACAAGCTGTAAAAATACCTATAGGTGCTACGTCTACAACGCTCAGCGTTTTCTTCTTATCAAGGTATTATTTAGGTGGGAAGCCATCGTATACTTTTCCCCGATGCGAGACTCTCATGATAATTACGTCAGGGTGTAGATACTGAATCCCGATCCTGTAATCCCCTACCCGGATACGGTAGAAACCACGATTCTTCTTCTGTCCCTTCATCATTTTGTAATCCACGCCGGCCGTCTCGAGCGAGCTGGCGGCCATGAGCTTTTTAATGACTATCCTGGCCTGATCCTGGATGGGGTTCTTTTAGTAAATGGACCGCAGTGGCATCGGCCATCCGACGCGGACGGTAAAGAATTACCCTAAGCGTTTTCGGGCAGTATCCACTAATCATTGGGCTTAAAAATAGGGTACGTTGATTTCCGCCGGGCCGCCGGGCGGGATAAGTTTTAGAAACAGATTTAGCAGCTGTCAGGGTTATAAAATCCATAACAATGTGCTATACCTGAAAACCCTCCTTTTTGTAAAATATTGATAATCAATCAAAATGGACCGCCCGGCGGCCCGGAAAGAATTTCCTTAGAGGAATTCTTTACCGTCCGCGTCGGATGGCCGATGCCACTGCGGTCCATTTACTAAAAGAAGCCCTTTTTGAGCGAATAGCTATCACTAACCTAAAAAAACAATGAATAAATAAGCATGCGGTGGAAAATAAGTATATTCAACGCATAAACTGCGGCGAATACAATGTACATTCATCAACGATCAGCCTGGCCACATTTCACCTGGGACTTTTTAACCATCTCCAATCAGCTGGTTGCGCTACGTCACAAGCAAGGGAGACTGGTCGGGCGCATGGAAAGCCTTGGCTTTTCTCTGCGCGAGGAAGCGGTACTGCAAACCTTGACGTTGGATGCCATGAAATCCAACGAGATTGAGGGAGAAGTCCTGAACGTGGATCAGGTGCGTTCCTCAATCGCCCGGAAGTTAGGCATGGACATTGGGGCTCTGGCTCCCGCCGACCGGCACATCGAGGGGGTGGTCGAGATGCTTTTGGACGCTACCCAAAATTTTAGTCTTCCGCTTTCTGACGAACGATTGTTTGGCTGGCAGGCAGCGCTGTTCCCAACCGGGCGAAGCGGCCTGTTTAAAATCACGGTTGGTAATTGGCGTGATGCCTCAAAAGGGCCCATGCAGGTTGTATCGGGAGCCATGGGACGTGAAAAAGTGCATTTTGAAGCACCTTCCGCCGAGACCGTTGCGGCGGAAATGAATGCATTCATTCGTTGGTTTAATCAGAACGACGAACATGATGCTGTCCTGAAGGCGGCCCTGGCGCACCTGTGGTTTGTCACGATTCATCCTTTCGACGATGGCAACGGCCGCATTGCCCGGACCATTACCGATTTGCAATTGGCCCGGTCTGACAACAGTAGTCAGCGTTTTTACAGCATGTCGGCGCAGATTCAGTTAGAGCGGAAGCGGTATTATGACATTCTGGAAAAAACGCAAAAGGGCGATCAAAAGGGCGATCTGGATATCACCGAGTGGCTGGAATGGTTTGTGGCCTGCCTTGATCGTGCCTTGTTTGCCAATGAAACGACGCTGGACTCGGTGCTGATAAAATCGCGGTATTGGGCCTTCTTCAATCAAAAGGATTTAGCCAATCGACAAAAGCTGATGCTAAACAGGTTGCTAAATGGATTTGAAGGAAAACTCAACACCTCCAAATGGGCAAAAATTACGAAAGTTTCCACCGATTCCGCGTTACGGGATATTCAGAATCTGGTGGAACAGGGTGTTTTAGAGAAGGAAGATTCGGCAGGACGAAGTACCAGCTATCGCCTGGTTGATTTGGAGAGGTGATTCCTCTTAGCAAATGTGTTCGCGGCAGTGTGGCAAAGTTTGTGTTACCCTGAAATTACCTTACATAAGAGTAGATATAGCCAGCGCCAGAAGACCGGTGAAAAATCAGGGCTGGATCCGGCCGTCAGGTAAAAGGCTCCACCACGCGCTGCACCTGCACTGGCCGAAACTCCCTGCCGCCTCTTCTCAGCTAACGCCTTTTTGGTGCGGCCCGAGATCACCCCCCTTTTATGCTGAGCCATGGTCGCCATCACCCTAATGGTCAAGGTATTCTCCTCGGGCACATTGGCGCACACGAACGCGACGCCCGAATCGCGCAGGGTGAAGATGAAGGCCATGTTACGTGTGAATTAGTCGAGCTTGGCAATCAGTAGCACTGCCCCTCCACCAGGTGGTCAGGCACAATGCGGCGATGAAGTTAGGATTGTAACTATAAATAAAGGATAAAGCAGTTTATGAAGAGGTAATCTATTGAGCCGAGTATTTCCCTAAGAGAACCATCTCATAAATCCTTATTAATGGTTTGCACGATCAGATTCTTCTCCTTACAATCGGTCGCTTAATCAATTTAAAATCATTTTTAGCGCTTGTGTTTCTGTCAGTATTGTGAGGTTTAATAAATTGTAGTTATAGAGATTTTTAAATGGAACATACGTATAATTTCTTTATTCAGATATGCGTATCCTCCTTTATTATAGGTTCTGTACTTATTACTACATTTGTAATTTCTTATAAGACTTCAATTTCTAATAAAAATATTATCTATAAAAATATGGCAATCGATAAACTCACTAGCGTAACCGCTCAGGAAATGCGTACCCAACTCTCGGATCTGCTCAACCGCGCGGCTTACCTCAAAGAGGCGACCCTGGTCACCCGGCAGGGCAAGGCAGTGGCCGTGCTGGTGTCCGCCGAAGACTGGGAGGATTACCTCCGTTTAAAAAAAGAGGGCGATACGCGTGCGGCGGGGGCTGCTGTCCAAACGGCAGATAGCGGGCAAGAAGGTGTCAGCTCATAAAATGGAAGGGAATGAAAAGTTCAGGCCATGACCCCCAGCCTGAAACAATTGCCGACTCCCTCACAAAGGGCTTCATTTAGTAGAAGGCCCGCCACGGCAGAGACGGGCGGGCCTTCGGCATTTTTTTGACTCATGCATGGTCCGGGCGCGTCGGCGGACCGAAAGTTAAGCAAGATAACTGCGCCAATATACCGGACCATTCCAATCACTACTTCTAAGGACTACCCGAAAGTATTCGTTCATTTTGGATAAAGGGTCGTCAGCATACAGCCGCCTAATTTTAGCTGGCCACCGGGGGTTGTTTTCTAAGCCCTTCCATACAAGATTTCCGGTAGTGTGACTGGTCAGAGTGGTGAGTGGTATACCCATTTATTATAATTCTACTACTGAAAATTACGCTAAACTACCCGCCATACGGCTTCACTACGCCCTGAAATCTGCCAGAGATTTCTGCCGTTTTTCGTGGTTCATTTTGCTATTTCCGGTTGTGACACTCAAAAGCCATCCCTGCCCGTCGGCCTTTGCCCCAGGGACGTGCGGTCGAAAGCATCCCAAGACCTACGTAAGCTAAGCAATGAGGGGGATGAAAAGACGCTAGGCGATTGGTTTGTGACCACAATAATTTTAGAGGTTCGATGGATTTTATCTCTGAACTTTATCTTATTGATAGGTGAACAAAGTCATAAATATTGTAGGTTGCAATTATGAGCGCATAATACCAATCATCGTAACACGAAGTTCTCCGCCGCCGCTGTGTGGGGAGTTGAGGGAAACAGGCTGCAATCGTACAGCGGCTCAAATCTAAAGGCAGAAGCGACAGAGGAACATGGCTGCGGCCAGACGTTGAAGAGGTATTGCGGGCAGGGGCTGGATGGGCTTTTGGCCCGTAAACCCACTGAATTTCCCCCAGTTGACGCCGCATTCAGTCAAGGAGTTGAGCAGCCACGCCTTCTCCGGCTAAATCCGGACGCGGGCGCAGGTCAACGAGATGATCGGCAGGCTCTTCGCGTGGTCCGCCACCGCGGGGCAGCTAGGATCCGACACAGGTGGGGCGCCAGTGGAAAAAGGTGGTCTGGAGCGGTCCGCCGCGCGGTCTTCAAAAGCCCGCCGGGAGGGCACACCGGCAGAATCCCGAAAGGGTCCGACAGTACCCTGGGTTTGGACGGCCGGAAAGTGTCACCTTTTCTCCTGAAGGCTCTGCCCTGTATGTAGTTGATTTGGGGACCATGTAAATGACCCCTATGGGGCCCAGTCTAAGACAGAACAGCGGTGTAGTTTGGAAGATCACTAAGCAATAAGCATCCTATAAAACACTTACTCCATTTTAAAAATATAAATTATGCAACAAGACGAATTCAGACCGGAAGCACAAGAAATAAAAGGACAAAAACTTCCTTATCCGGCAAAGCAGTCAGACATGAAACAACAGCCCGATAGCGACCTTTCGAATTACAGCGCTGCTGATAAATTAAAAGATAAGGTTGCCATCATAACAGGTGCAGATTCAGGCATTGGGAGAGCGGTTGCCATTGCATTTGCAATGGAGGGGGCAGACGTTGCTATCATTTACAATGAGAACGTGTCGGATGCAGAAGAGACAAAACGAATGGTGGAAGCAAAAGGCAGGAAATGTTTGAACATTCAGGCTGATGTGCGAAATAGAACAGCCTGCTTTGCGGCCGTCGACGAAACAGTTAAGGCGTATGGGAAGTTGAACATCCTGATCAATAACGCTGCTT